>NZ_JBUDPI010000051.1:0-15598 GCF_054919635.1 Halochromatium sp.
CTGCTTGGCTCACCGACGACAGCGTAGCTGTAATCTTCAGCAAGATCGATGATGAATCCTATCGAGCCGCCTCCTAGTCCGGACGCTGCCTCTACCTCTAACGCCCAGATCATCTACATCCTCTACCTGGTCAGTCTGGTGGTTGGTGTCACCGGCGTCGTTGGCGTGATCATGGCCTATGTGTATCGCGGCGATGCACCGGACTGGCTGCGCAGCCATTATCGATTCCAGATCCGAACCTTCTGGATCGGGCTGCTCTATGTCGTCTTGGGGCTGTTGCTCAGCGTGGCGCTGATCGGCTTCCTGGTGCTGTTGTTCTGGCTGATCTGGCTCATCCTGCGCTGTGTCAAGGGCATGCAACAGCTCGAGCGGCGTGAGCCGGTGACCGACATCGAAACCTGGCTCTGGCCGAAATAGTGCGTGCTGCGCAAGACAAGTTCGTGGTAGGGGCGCTAGTCGGGACTTGCACCTCCATGCGTTGCGGGTCGCAGACGGCAGCAATGCCATGACAAGCGGCTTGGCGCAACACATGGCCCAGCGCATGGCCCAGCGCATGGCGCTGATCCAGCCCTTTCATGTGATGGAGGTGCTGGCAAAGGCGCAGGCGCTGGAGCAGGCGGGTCGGGATGTGATCCACCTCGAGATCGGCGAGCCCGATTTTCCAACGCCGGAGCCGATCGTCGCGCGCGCTCAGTCAGCACTGCAGGCAGGCCAGACGCGCTACACGGCCGCTCAAGGTCTGTCGGGGCTGCGCGCCCTGATCGCCGCACAATATCCTGTCGCGGCACGCCCGGCACCGGAGCGGGTGGCGCTGGTCCCAGGCTCCTCCGCGGCCCTGTTGGTCAGCTTCGCGCTCCTACTCGATCCGGGCGACGAGGTGCTGCTTGCCGATCCTGGCTACCCCTGCAACGCCAACTTCATTCAGCTCTTCGGTGGGGTGCCGGTGCGCATCCCCTGTGGTCCGGAGACCGGCTATCAGCTCCGGCCCGATGCGATCCGCGCACACTGGACCGAGCGCAGCCGAGCGGTGCTGCTCGGCTCGCCCGCGAATCCGACCGGCAGTCTGATTGCACCCGAGCCGATGAGCGCCATCGCCGATGAGGTGCGGCGACTCGGCGGCACCCTGGTTGTTGACGAGATCTACCAGGGACTGGTCTACGACACACCAGTGCGCAGCGCACTCCACGATGGCAATGACCTCTTCGTCATCAACAGCTTCTCCAAATTCTACGGCATGACCGGCTGGCGGCTGGGCTGGCTGGTTGCACCCGAGGCCTATGGCGATGCAGTCGCGCGTCTGTGCCAGAACCTGTTCATCTCGGCGCCAACGGTTTCTCAGTATGCGGCCCTCTCGGCCTTCGAGCCCGCAACCCTGGCCGAGCTGGAGCGGCGCCGCCAGGCGTTCCAGCGACGCCGCGACTTCCTGGTACCGGCGCTGCGCGAGCTGGGTTTTCAGATCCCCGCGCTGCCGGCCGGCGCCTTCTATGTCTACGCTGATGTGAGCGATCTCACCGACGACAGCCAGCGTTTTGCCGAGGAGCTGCTTGAGCAGACCGGCGTCGCGATCACGCCGGGGCGGGATTTCGGCGATTACCGCAACCGCGAACATCTGCGCTTTTCCTATGCCGCGCCGCTCGAGCGGCTACAAGAGGCCGTCGAGCGACTTCGCCAATGGCTTGGGCGTCGTTGATCCGACGCGCTTAGAGATGAGGCCAGGGCCTTAACCCTTTCGCTGGAGCTTGTGGGCCGCTATCGCCCTGATGCGAGTGACTTGAGACGCCTTAGCCAGTCGAGACCTCATGCCCTCCCTCGGCGGTCAGTCTGCCGGCGTGACGGTGAGTGAAGACCGCCTGGCTAGCGCGCTAGTTGGTATCCGAGGGCCTGCCCCTCAAGAGCGCCACTGGCCTCGATCTTGGCAGCGATCGACCTGGCGAGCTCGATCAGGCTGAGCGGAGCTGAGCCCTCGGCCTTGTTGTTGACGATGACAAAGACCGGGCGTTGTTGTCGCTGTGCGGCAACGATCGCACTGGCGATCTGGGCGCGACTCTCGGGATCGGGCTCGCACAACCGATCGAAGGGGGCATACTGGGCGCGTGCCTCGTCGTAACCATGGTTGCGGCGGAGCAGCCAGCGAATCATCAGCGGGCCGTCGTCGGCAGCGTCCGCGAACAAGGCGAGCTGTTGGGGCAGAGGCGGCAGGCGCGGATGCAGGGCCAGTCCGGGAACGGCGCCGCCATGATGCAGCGCAGCGGCGAGATCGGGCGTCAACAGGTTAGCGTCGCGCACCTCCACCGCATAGGTCGGTCCCTTCGGCAGCCGGATCAGGAAACGGTAGAGCGCCTCGGCAAAGCGGCGAGGCGCCATCCGCTCAGCTCCGCTGAGCGGGGGGAATTGCCAGAGCAAGACGCCGGCCTTGGTGCCCAGGCCTTCCTGATAGGGCTTCACGGCGACCTCTGTGGCCCGACTCGGGTCGAGAAAGCTCGGGTTGAGGCCGACAGGGCGTCCGCGCGCGGCGCGCCGATGGCGATCGGTGATCAGGGCAGGCGCCTTGACGACGAACCGGAACCAGACCGGCACCTGCTCAGCCCATTGCGAGAGCCGACTGGCATCCAGCGGCGCATAGAAGCCGCTATCGATGCCAACGCTGCGTAGCAGGGGGTGCTTGGCGTAGGCGGGCAGACCTCGCTGCGACAGCTTGGCCTTGTCGGTGGGGGCACCGTAGATCAGACCGGACCAGCCGGGGAACGACCAGGATGAGGTGCCGAGATAGAGCCCCCTGTAGAGTCCATCCCCGAGTCCATTGCCGAGCGCGCTGGCGAGCTGTTGGATATCGGTTGAGGGCGTTGCCGCGGGAATGGCCGCAGGCAGCTCGTTGCGTGCCGGCGGTGAATCCTGGCCGTTGCTCGCCAGCGTATCTGATCCAAAGGCCCCATCCCCTTGGCATCTTGCCACCGAGACGCTCGGGTGACTAAGCCCATCGCGTCCAGCGGCTGCATCGAGCGAATCAGGCGAGCTCCCCGCCTCTAGCCCGTCAAGCAGACTCAGCTGCTCCATCAGCGTCGCGAGAGCAGCAGCAGCTGGTCATCGCGCAGCACCTGCGCGCTGTAGAGTCCGCCAGCTGATTGTAGTGCCTGGGCAAGATCATCGAGTCGAGCGATGGCCCGCCGATTAGCCTGTACGATCAGATCGCCTTCGCGCAGGCCGTTTTGCCAGGCCGGGCTGCCGGGGCGCAGCGGTCCGACCATGACGACTCCGGTGCGCGTGCGGTTGCTGCGCCGAATGGCCTCGCCGATCAGCGCGCCCTCGAGCGCCGGGCTCAGGGTCTCGCCGTGCACGAAGTCGGCATAGGGGTCTTCGATCACCGCCTGCAGGCGACGCCGCTTGCCATTGCGCAGGATCTCCAGCTCGATCTCGGTGCCAGGGCGCAGCAGACCGACGCGCGAGCGTAGATCGCCAGCGCTGGCGATCAGGCGCCCGTCGACGCTGGTGACGATGTCGCCCGGCTTCAGCCCGGCTTCGGCAGCCGGGGAGTCCGGCTGAACGGTGGCGATGACCGCGCCGCGAAACAGCTCGATGTCGAGCGCGGAGGCGATCTCCGGGGTCAGATCCTGCACGCCGGCGCCGAACAGGCCGCGGCGCACGCTGCCATGTTCGAGGATCTGGCTGGCGACGGTCTTGACCATGTTGGTCGGGATCGCGAAGCCGATGCCGACATTGCCGCCACCGGGGGCGAGGATCGCGGTGTTGATGCCGACCAGCTCGCCGCGCAGGTTGACCAGGGGGCCACCCGAATTGCCGGGATTGATCGAGGCATCGGTCTGAATGAAGCTCTCGTAGCCCTCGATGCCGAGCCCGGTGCGCCCAAGCGCGCTGACGATGCCGGAGGTGACCGTGTGCGCGAGCCCGAACGGGCTGCCGATGGCGACCACGAAGTCACCGACTTGCAGTGCGTCCGAGTCGGCCAGCGGCACTGCGGTGAGGTCATCGGAGTCAACCCGCAGCACGGCGATGTCGGTCTCGGGGTCGGAGCCGACCAGCTTGGCATCGAGTCGACGGCCATCATCGAAGGTGACGCGGATCGTATCGGCAGCGCGCACCACGTGATGGTTGGTCAGGATGATGCCGCGCTCGGCGTCGATGACCACGCCCGAGCCCAGGCTTTGGCTCTCGCGATTGCGCTGATGGCCGGGGATGTCGAAGAAGCGTCTGAAGAACGGATCACGCAGCAGCGGATGCTCGGTCGCCGCGATCTCGGTCACGGTCGAGACGTTGACTACGCCCGGGACTGTCTTCGCGAGCATCGGCGCCAGCGACGGCAGCGGGTCGCCATCGACCGCCGCCGGCAGTACGGCCAGCGCTAGCGGTGTCGTCAGTGCCAGCCAGGTGGCAAGCAAGGTGGCGCAGAGGGTACGGACCTTAGGCGTGAAGGCCGATGCAGCGAGAACGCGGTGCTGTAACAACGACATGAGTGTCCAATGGTGCCTGCGATTGTTGTTTTCCATCAAGGCATCGATCCAAGCGACCAAGCTGCCATTGATGCGAGAGGAGTTGCCGCTCTGCATGCCGTTGATGGTCAGCAACGGGCGGAAGCGGCGTTGTCAGCATGGGGTGTGGGGACAATCGTACAATACCCCTGACACCGATCGAAGGAGCCAAACGCATGCCCATCTTCAGCCGCTTCCTCAGTATCGACTGCCCGGCCCGGCTAGAGGTCGCCGCCGATGGCCGCTACCCCGCCTTCCGGGTGGCGTTCAGCGCCGACGGGGAGATCCCCTTCCCGCAAGTGATCCTGCGCGCCTCTGGGCGCGAGACCCTGATCAATGGCGACTCCATCCTCAGCTCAGAGGAAGGCAGCGGACGCTGGCATTACCAGGCGACCGTGCCGGCCGGCAGTGCCTCGGGCGATCGGCTTGATCTGCAGATCGAAGGCTGCCAGCGAGCCGAGATCCAGCAGGCCGGCGGTGGCGATTGGATCAAGACCTTCGCCCAAGTGCGGCTCGAGCGCGCTGGCGCTGAAGCGGCATCTGATCTGCAGCAGGGCTCCGGTGCCAAAGCAGGCGACGAGCCCGGCGGCGCTCGAAGTGGCCATACAGCGCCAGCAGAGGGTGCTGGCTCAGCCGAAGGTGCGGCACAGGCAGGCGGCGAGCAACGATCCGCAAGCGCACGAATTCAGCCCGCGCAGAGCAACGGTGCCGAGGTCAAGATCTACTTCGGCATCCACAAGCACATGCACCAGCCGTACTACAACACCACCGATCCTGATGCCTGGGATGGCGAAAAGGACGAGATCTTTGGCTCGCGCGGTGGCAACTACACGGACTTCGTCCCTGCTGCGGTGCGTCAGTACATCGATGGCGGTCTGGCTCATGCGGGGCTGTCGACGAGCTGGAGTGGCACGCTCATCGAGCAGCTCGAGCGCTGCGCCGAGCTGGGCCGCTGCGGTGGACGCTTCGGCGGCTGGAATCGACCCTTGCGCGAGATGGCGGATGCGAAGACCGCGCTTGGCAACCCGCGCATCGCGTTCTCGGCGTTCGGTTTCTATCATCCACTGATGCCACTGATCCCGCATCGCGACATCGTGCGCAATATCCAGCGCCATCGTGATTTGATCCAGCGCGTCTTCGGGGCCGAGGCCTCGCGCGTGCTGTTCCCGCCGGAGACCGCGTTTCATGTGCGTATGATTCCCGCGCTGGTCGAGGCCGGCGTCGAGGCGGTGATCTATGACTCCATCCATCGTTTCCGGGCCTGCAAGGGTTATCCGTACGCCGGCATGGAGGAGGGCATGCTGCCACCGAATCCGGCCGACCAGGTCAATCCGCCGGTCGACGATTGGCTGCAGCTACACAACATCTGGGCGGCCTCGAAGATCAGCCCGAGTCTGCTGCGGCCCGAATATGTGGGCTACGAGGATGCCGAAGGCCAATTGCACAAGCTCATCGCGATCCCGGCCGAACGTTACATCGGCAACGAGGATGCGCGCGGTGGCTTCGGCGCCCTGCAGTATCCGGACGTGCTCGGCCAGCTCTATCAGCAGATCGTCGATACCGGTCGCTTCGATCCGGAGCATCCGCCGTTCTTCCTGCTGCACTCCGACGGCGACAACCACGGCGGCGGCGCCGACAGCTACTACCACCACAACACCGGCCAGTTGGTCGAATGGCTGCAGCGCGATCCGCGCTTCGAGCTGACCACAGCCGAGGATTATCTGCAGCGCTTCCCGCCCGACCCAGCGCAAGTTGCCCACATCGAGCCCGGCTCCTGGGCCGGCGCCGACAACGGCGATCCGCAGTTCATGAAGTGGTTCAGTCGTTACGATCAGCCCTATTCGCCGGACCTGAACTCCTGGGCGGTGCTCACCGCGTTCCAAGACCTGGTGCACACGCTCGAGGACAGCGTCCCCGAGCATCCGTCACTGCCGGAGGCGATTCGGCTGCTGCTGACTGCCGAGACCAGCTGCTATTGGTACTGGACCGGCCAGACGGTCTGGGACCAACAGGTGACTGATGCCGCCAATCTCGGCCACAGCCGCCTCGAGGGCGAGATCGACGCGCTGCTCGCCGCCGGCCGCGACCGCCGCGGGCCGACCATCTTCCCGCCCTGGATCGTGCCCGAGAATCCGGGTGGCAAGCGCTGGGGGCAGGGCTGCCTGCTCGATGCCCCGCGCGAGGCGGTTGTGCACAGTTTCGTCGCCGACTGCTCGGGGCTGAAGCGGGTCGAGCTGATACTGCGCAGCGACGCAGGCGAGCAGCGTCTGCCGATGCACGACCACGGCCCCTATCCGACGCAGACCGGCGCCGTGCTGATCGCCCACTACGTCACCGTGCAGTTGCCGGTCGGCGCCGGTGACATCCGCTACTTCATTGAGGCCGAGGACCAGCGCGGCAATGTCACGCGCGGCAGCCTGGAGCGGATCTTCTTGGCTTGATGTCTTGGCTTGATGCTGAGGTCGTGAAGGAGGGGCTAGTGTTCGAGCATCATCCGCAATCGCCGACAGCTGCTTGCTAGTGGGTTGGAAGCTCGTGATCAACTAGATCATCGTCGGCGTCAGTATCCGGGAATGCTTGGTCGGACAACAGAATCGCGATATAGGGGGCATAGGTCAGCACGGCGCCCTGCAGGATGCCCATGTCGTCCACTGTGTCCGATAGACGATCGAGTAAGGTCGCATCGTCCGGTGCTTTCGCCATCTCGTCCAAGACCGTCAGCAATGGCGTCAGTGTTTCAGCATCGAGATATTGCTTGAGCATCGCGATCGACTCATCAATTCGCTCGACATTGAAGGCGCTGTTGAACTGGGACATGCGTATACGCTCTTGAGTTAATCTCGCCTGAGGCGCTTCAAGCACAGGCTTCACCGAGTTGCCTTCCCTGCGCTGGCTCGCCTAGGCAAAGCTGCTTAAGCGGACCCGAGGCAGGTCACCACCAGCGTGCGCTGATGACTGTGTGTGCGATGCTCCCACAGAAACAGCCCCTGCCAGGTGCCCAGCGCGAGCCGACCCTGGCGAATCGGGATCGTCAGACCCGGCCCGGTCAGGACGCTACGGATATGCGCCGACATGTCATCCGGGCCTTCTTGATCATGATCATAGTGCGGGTCGCCATCGGGAATCTGGCGCTGCAGATGGCCTTCCAGGTCACGCAGCACCGTCGGATCAGCATTCTCGGTGATCAGCAGCGAGGCGCTGGTGTGTTGGCAAAAGACCTGGCAGAGGCCGGTCTGTATACCCGAGTCACGGATGATCTGAGCGACGCGGTCGCTGACCTCGATCGGTCCGCGAGCGCGTGTCGATAGGGAAACGGTCGCCTGGTGAATCTGCATCGGTTGCGCGAGCCTTTGATGCGAGGCCCGGATTGGACTGTATATCGGTCAATGGTGCCAGGCAGCTCTACTATGCACAATGGTTGCGACCTGCCGGAACGGGCAGCGTTGCTGCACCGTTCACTGAGCTGCGGCAACGCTTGAGCGATCCACTGTGGCGCAGGTCTTTATGGTTGTGGCTTGATACCCGGCGGCGCGGACGCAACGACAAGATGAGTCACACGAGATGAGAATACAACAACCCCTAGGCAACCTCGTCATCCTGGCCGGGCTATTGGGTGGGCTTCTGAGTCAGCCCCTTGCAGCCTATGATCTGCCCTCACTCAATCTCGGCTTCACCAGCTTCCTCGACGGCGCTCCACCGTCTGGCCCTGGCTGGTACGCACAGCAATACGTCCAGCTCTATCGCTCGGGCCGAGTCAAGGACGCCGATGGCGACAACGCCCTGATCCCGACGCCACAGGGGCTGCGCACTGCCGAGGTCGATGCCAATATCGGCCTTACCCAGCTCGTCTATCAATCCGATCAGCCGCTACTCCTGAACGGCAAGTGGGGGCTGAACCTGATGCTGCCCTATGCTGGTCTGGGCCTCGATCCCGACAATGGCCCGATCCAGGCGAGCAACGCCAACCTGGGCGACCTGCTGGTGGGGCCCTTCCTGCAGTGGGACCCGATCATGGGCCCCAATGGACCCCGTTTCGTGCAGCGGGTGGAGCTGCAGATGATCCTTCCGACCGGCGACTACGATGCCGAAAAGGCCATCAATCCGGGCAGCAATGTCTTCTCGTTTGATCCGTACTGGGCCGCCACGTTCTTTGCGACACCCAAGTGGACGGTCTCCTGGCGACTGCATTATCTCTGGAACGCCGAGAACAATGACCCATTCCGTCTGCTCGGGGTCGATGATAGTCAAGCGGGGCAGGCCATCCATCTCAACCTTGCGAGCGCCTATGAGGTCATCCCGCGGCAGCTGCGACTCGGACTCAACGGCTACTACCTCAAGGAGATCACCGACAAGCGTCTAGACGGCAAGCGCATCAGCGACAGTCAGGAGCAGGTGCTTGGTCTCGGCCCCGGTTTGGTCTACCACCTCTCAAAGCACGACCACATCTTCTTTAATGCCTATTGGGAGACAGATGCGGAGAACCGGCCCGAAGGCAGCCGCTTCAACCTGCGCTACGTGCATCACTTCCATTGAGCGAGCGCTCAAGCACGAATCGCGCAGCCGCCGCGACACCCGAGTGCCCGGCCAGCACCGCGGCTGGGCGCTCGTCTGAAACGAGCGCGATCATTGCCCGCGACCTGCTCGACAGCCTGGGTACGAAGCGTTATGGAACCATCCTGGCGGACCCGCCATGGCAGTTCCAGAACAAGACCGGTAAGGTTGCTCCTGAGCATAAGCGCCTAAGCCGTTACGGCACGCTGACACTGGACAGCATCTGCGACCTGCCCGTCGAGCAGATCGCCGCTGACCCGGCGCATCTCTACCTGTGGGTGCCGAACGCCCTGCTGCAGGAAGGCCTCAGGGTGATGGCCGCCTGGGGCTTTACCTACAAGACCAACATCATCTGGCAGAAGGTCCGCAAAGACGGCGAGCCGGATGGGCGAGGTGTCGGTTTCTACTTTCGCAACACCACCGAGATGCTGCTGTTTGGCGTCCGTGGTAAAGATGCGCGCACCCTGCCTCCGGGACGGCGTCAGGTCAATGTGATCAAGAGCCGCAAACGCGAGCATTCGCGCAAGCCCGACGAGCAATACCCGATCATCGAGGCCTGCAGCTGGGGGCCGTACCTGGAGCTATTCGCCCGTGGCCCGCGCCCGCAATGGGATAGCTGGGGCAATCAGGCCGACGACTACACGCCAGACTGGCCCACGTACGCGTATTCGTCTGCGTCGCTTCGGTGCCCAGGGGTTGTCGGCTAGAAACGGTTTGAATGAACCGGGGCAGCAAGGTCCGGTGTTTGACTGACTTCTACGCTAGCCAACACCTGGACTAGCCTATGGACGCCCCAAGCCCGAACAGGGATTCTATAGGCACGTTGGCTACTCGGTACTGCAGAGAGCTTTTCCTTCAGCTTTACCGGTACCACTGCGGTTACCGCCGGCGCTGTGAAACCATGCCAAGTAGGGTGCTACTAGCGCCTTGATACGAACCTAAGGGTCTGATTTTGGTGGGCCGTGTAGGATTCGAACCTACGACCAAGGGATTATGAGTCCCCTGCTCTAACCGCTGAGCTAACGGCCCGGGAGTGGGGTGCGGCAACTTGGGGGGTTGCCGCAGGGCGCTTCCCTGCGCGGTTGGCGAGGTAAGCCAATTTGTGTCAATCAGAGTCTAGGAAGCTGCGCAGTTTTTCGGAGCGGGTTGGATGACGCAGCTTGCGCAAGGCCTTGGCCTCGATCTGGCGGATGCGCTCGCGGGTGACATCGAACTGTTTGCCAACCTCTTCCAGGGTGTGATCGGTGTTCATGTCGATACCGAAGCGCATGCGCAGGACCTTGGCCTCGCGTGAGGTGAGGCTGGCGAGCATGTTTTGAGTCGCTTCGCGCAGACCTTCCGAGGTGGCGGAGTCGACCGGAGAGACGACCGTCGAGTCTTCGATGAAGTCGCCGAGGTGGCTGTCTTCGTCATCGCCGATCGGGGTCTCCATCGAGATCGGCTCCTTGGCGATCTTGAGCACCTTGCGGACCTTATCCTCGGGCATCTCCATGCGCTCGGCGAGCTCTTCCGGCGTTGCCTCGCGGCCCATCTCCTGCACCATCTGCCGGCTGATCCGGTTCAGCTTGTTGATGGTCTCGATCATGTGCACCGGGATGCGGATGGTGCGCGCCTGATCGGCGATCGATCGGGTGATGGCTTGCCGAATCCACCAGGTCGCGTAGGTCGAGAACTTGTAGCCGCGGCGGTATTCGAATTTGTCGACCGCCTTCATCAGGCCGATGTTGCCTTCTTGGATCAGGTCGAGGAACTGCAAGCCACGGTTGGTGTATTTCTTGGCGATGCTGATGACCAGGCGCAGATTGGCCTCGACCATCTCCTTCTTGGCGCGGCGGGCCTTGGCCTCGCCGATCGACATCTTGCGGTTGGTCTCCTTGATCTCGCCGATGGTCAGCAGGTTGGCGCGCTCGATCTCCTGCAGGCGACGCTGAGCGCGACGCACCTCGCCCTCGACATCCGCAAGGCGCTTGGCCCAGTCGGGGCTTTCGGCCATCTGGCCATCGACCCAGGCGAGATTGGTTTCGTTCTCGGGAAAGGAATCGATGAAGACCTTGCGTGGCATGCCCGCGCCATCGACGCACAGGCCCATGATCTGGCGCTCCTGCGAGCGGATGCGCTCGATGGTCTCGCGCAACATCTCGACCAGCCGGTTGAAGATGCCGGCGACGAGCTTGAATTGCAGGAAATCCTCGGAGACCTGCGCCAGAGCGGCCTGAGTGTCCGGGTGCTCGCGTCCATGCTGCTCGAGCAGCTCGGAGAACTTCTGATAATGAGTGCGCAGCTCAGCAACGCGGCGGGCGACCTCTTCGGGGTCCGGTCCGGTATCGACGGCCTCTTCGTCTGACTCTTCATCCTCGTCATCGTCAGAGGAGCTGCCGTTCTTGATCGTTGGCTCGGGAACGCTGTCGTCGTCCTCACGGAAGCCTCCGATGATCTCGGTGAGACGCATCTCGCCTTGGTCGGCCTTGTCGAACAGGTCGAGCAGTTCCTGGACGGTGCGCGGGTAGACCGAGAGCGCTGTCGAGACCTGGTTGAGCCCTTCCTCGATGCGCTTGGCAATCCGCAGCTCACCCTCACGCGTGAGGAGCTCGACGGTGCCCATCTCGCGCATGTACATACGCACCGGGTCGGTCGTGCGACCGAATTCGCTATCGACAGAGGCCAGCGCGGCGGCGGCCGCCTCTGCCGCTTCGTCATCGGCGACGGCTGAGTCGTTGCTGAGCTGATCGATCTCGGCAGGTGCACTCTCATGGACAGTGATGCCCATGTCGTTGATCATGCGGACGATGTCTTCGATCTGATCCGCCTCGACGATGCCGGGCGGCAGGTGGTCGTTGACCTCGGTGTAGGTCAAGAACCCCTGTTCTTTGCCTTTTGCGATCAGCTGCTTGAGCTGGGACGACTGCTGCTGTTCTTGATCCATGCAGATACCCGTACGGCGAAGTCGAGAGAGAGGGCGGCTTGGCGGCGGGAGGCTTTGAGCTCGCGCACAAGCAACACACCAGTATATCAGTGGTTGAAGGATTTTTCTAGTTTTTGGTTACGGCCTCGTTAGGGGGCTTGAGGCTGCGCCGCAGCTGCTCACGCTCCTCGCTGGAGAGGCCACCCGTGGATGCCTTTGACAATAGACGCTGACGCAAGATCGATAGCCCTTCGCGATTTAAGCGCCTGATGGCGCCGACCAGCTCTTCCCTCTTTCCTTCCGCCGGAATATGGGCGAGGAGCCCAGAATTCGAGAGCTTCTTCACGATTGTGTCTTGCTCGGTGTCACGCCAATGTTCGCGCAAGCTTGCGGAGGAGATATCTGGGTGTTTGCTAATCAGGTCGAGCAGCTCGCTGAGCAGTTGGACGCCGGGGCTCTCGATCTCGCGCCAGTCGTTGGGCTCTGCCAGGGCCTGGGCAGCCAGTGCGGGGTCATCGAGCAGCAGCGCGATGGCAAGGCGCATGGGTGTTAAGGACGTCGAGGTTTGGGGCGCAGGGGGTCTCGGGCCTAGGTGTCGACGCGCAACGCTCGCGACGCCGGTGAGCTTGGCGAGGCGGCGCTCGAGCAGATCGCGGAAGGTGCCTGCTGGCACCTTGCCGAGCAAGGGACGAGCCGCCGCATCCAGGCCCGCTTGGCCTTCTTCGCTGCTGAGATCGCGCTCGGCCTGGAGATGCTCGAAGAGAAAATCGGATAACAGCGTCGCCTGCTCCAGCCGTTGCTCGAAGGCGGCCGAGCCCTCTTGCCGAACGAGGCTGTCCGGGTCCTCGCCCTCGGGAAGGAACAGGAAGCGGATGGGTGTCTGGCCAGTCGCCTGCGGCAATGCCTGCTCCAGTGCCTTCCAGGCTGCCTGGCGGCCGGCGCGGTCGCCGTCGAAACAGAACACCAGCTCTGGGGCGCTGCGCAGGAGCCGCGTCAGATGTTCGGGTGTGGTAGCCGTGCCAAGGGTTGCAACCGCATAGGGGATGCCGAACTGGGCCAGCGCAATCACGTCCATATAGCCTTCAACAACGAGCAGGCGTGGATGCTGGCGGCTCGCTTGCTGGGCCTCGAAGAGCCCATAGAGCTCGCGCCCCTTATGAAAGACCGGGCTCTCAGGCGAGTTCAGGTACTTGGGCTCACCTTCGTCGAGGATGCGGCCGCCGAAGCCGATGACGCGGCCACGCCGATCGCGGATCGGGAACATGACGCGATCGCGAAAGCGATCGTAGCAGCGATTGTCGCGCTCGATAACGAGTCCGGCGCGCTCGAGCAGCGCCTGGGATTCGCGTCGCTGGCCGAGCTGCTTGAGTAAGAAGCCCCACCCTGGCGGCGCAAACCCGAGCCCGAAGCGCGCAGCCACATCAGCGCTGAGGCCACGGCCGCGCAGGTAATCGGTGGCGCGCCTTGCCTGCGGATGTTCGCGCAGCTGACGTCGATACAGGGCCGCCGCCCATTCCAGGATCTCGACATAGGGTCTCGGGTCGGGGCCGGTGGGCGCCGCTGCGGTCTCGGTCGGCAGCTCGAGCCCCGCCTGCTGCGCCAGTTCTTCGATGGCCTCGCGGAAGTCGAGCCGATCGTGCTCGATCAGGAAGTCGATGGCGTTGCCGTGCGCCCCGCAGCCAAAGCAGTGATAGGTCTGGCGGCTTGGGGTAACGACGAACGAGGGGGTCTTTTCCGAGTGGAAGGGGCACAGTCCCTTGAGCAGGCCACCCGCCTTCTTGAGTTGAACGCGCGCGCCAACGACATCTGCGATCTCGATGCGCTCGAGGAGGCGTTCGCGAAAGTCTGAAGGAAACTTGCCGGCCATCGTCCTCACGCCTGGAGCAGGCGTGGCGATCGCCTCTGCGATGCCTCAGCCTGCGAGCTTTGCCTTAACCGTCGTGCTGACGGCGCCCATGTCCGCCCGTCCCTGGATCTTGGGCTTGAGGACGCCCATGACCTTGCCCATGTCCTTCATGCCCGAGGCGCCGGTGTCGGCGATGGCAGCGGTGATCAGCGCGTCGAGCTCGTCTTCGCTGAGTGCTGCGGGCATGTATTCCTGACAGACCTGGATCTCGAAGCGCTCTTTCTCGGCGAGATCCTCGCGCCCAGCCTCGGTGTACTGAGACACTGAATCCCGGCGTTGCTTGAGCATCTTGTCAAGCACTGCTAGCACCTGGGTGTCGTCAAGTTCAATGCGCTCGTCGACCTCGCGCTGCCTGATCGCTGAGTTGATGAGCCGGATGACGCCAAGGCGTGCCTTGTCGCCGGATTTCATCGCCGACTTCATGTCGGCCTGTAGGCGGGCTTTCAACATGGGGCTTCGGAGACTTTAGTAGGTCCGTTCCCAACGGCGTGCTTCGCGAGACAGCTTCTTGTGGTGACGCTTAACGGCCGCAGCCTTCTTGCGCTTGCGCTCGCTGGTCGGCTTCTCGTAGAACTCGCGACGACGGACCTCGGCGAGGACGCCGGCCTTTTCACACGAGCGTTTGAAGCGACGCAGGGCCACCTCGAAGGGTTCATTGTCTTTGACGCGGACGCTGGGCATGTAGACTCCCGTTGCTAAGTCCAGTGGATGGGATCAGGCTGCGTGCGTCCGGCCGCCTGGTAAGCGATCCGCATGGAGCAGATGCCAGCGTTAGGACGCGATGATCGGTTAAGATCGGATAATCCGCCAGCATAGCGGGTGAGTGCCGGATGATGCAACCCAAAATGTAGGGGCTCGGGTGGATTGGATTCGCCGCCGGGATATCTCGAGGAATCACTTGTGCAATCACTGGTGCAATCACTGGCGGAGTCAGCGGGAAGCGCGCAGGGATGTGGTTTCTCAAAACAACGAACTGACAGCGAGGAACCTAAAGCGAATGCTTGTGCTCGGGATCGAAACCTCCTGCGACGAGACTGGCGTCGCACTCTACGACGGCGGACCCAACGGCGGTGGGCTGCTGGCGCACGCAGTCTACAGCCAGATCGAGCTGCATGCCGCGTACGGGGGAGTAGTGCCCGAGCTGGCCTCGCGTGATCACATCCGCAAGCTCTTGCCCCTGATCGAGCAGGTCTTGGACGAGGCTGGCGTCGCCGCTGCCGATGTCGAAGGCGTTGCCTACACGGCCGGGCCGGGGCTGGTTGGAGCGCTGCTCGTTGGCGCTGCGCTCGGACGCAGTCTGGCTTGGGCTTGGGGCGTGCCGGCGATCGCCGTTCATCATATGGAGGGACATCTCCTGGCGCCACTCCTTGAAGAGCCGGCGCCCGCGTTCCCCTTTGTCGCGCTGCTGGTGTCTGGCGGGCACACGCAGCTGGTGGACGTGCAGGCGATCGGCCGCTATCGCATCCTTGGCGAGTCGGTCGACGACGCCGCCGGCGAGGCCTTCGATAAGACCGCCAAGATCCTCGGGCTGCCTTATCCAGGTGGCCCAGCGCTGGCGCGGCTCGCCGAGCAGGGTGATCCGACCCGCTACCGGTTTCCGCGCCCGATGACCGATCGCCCGGGGCTGGATTTCAGCTTCAGCGGGCTCAAGACCTTTGCGCTCAATGCCTGGCAGCAGGTGCAGGCGGAGCGCGACGATACCGAACAGGCGCGGGCCGATATCGCGCGTGCCTTTGAAGAGGCCGTGGTCGAGAC
>NZ_JBUDPI010000052.1:0-15218 GCF_054919635.1 Halochromatium sp.
GCATAATGTAGCTTATGTAAAGTCCGGTAAAATGACCGACACCGACCCTGTGCTAAGCTCGCTGGCTACGTTGAGGCGCGTGGGATGGGCGTGCGTACCAAGGTGATCCCGGCCATGCGCGCCCACAATGGCACCGAGCCCGGATTCGAGCTGACCGACGATGCGCTGAAGGTGACCCTCTATCAGGGGCCGTGACATGGCTCATCGGGAACGTCGTCGGCTGGCTCCTGATCACACATCCTTGGCGCCGTCGATATGATCAACTGGATGTTCCTCCAACAGGCCCTACACACCCTTGAGCGGTATCTATCCCAACCAGCCCCGTAAACGATTCGGTCAGAACTTCCTCCACGACCCTGGGGTGATTCAACGCATCATCGATGCCGTGAATGCGCAACCGGATCATCATCTGGTCGAGATCGGCCCCGGTCAGGGCGCCATCACCGCGCGCCTGCTCGAGACTGCCGGAGCGCTCGACGCCATCGAGCTGGATCGGGATCTGATCGTCCCACTGACCGAACAGTTTGGTGGCACCTCGCTGAGGCTCATCAACGCCGATGCACTGAGCTTCGATCTTTCTAGGCTGTTGGAAGACGACCAAGAGGCGCGCGACCAAGAGGCGCGGCCACGGACGTCGAGCGCGCGTCGACTGCGCCTGGTCGGCAATCTGCCTTACAACATCTCGACGCCATTGCTGTTTCGGTTCCTGGAGCAGGCCGACTGCATCGAGGACATGCACCTGATGCTGCAAAAAGAGGTGGTCGACCGGATGACCGCGGAACCGGGCACCAAGGTCTATGGCCGACTCTCGGTGACGGTGCAGACCTTCTGCTCAGCACAGCGCCTGTTCGTGGTCTCCGCTGGCGCCTTTCGACCCGCCCCAAAGGTCAGCTCGGCGGTGGCTCGCTTACGCCCACATCGCCCGCTACCCTATCCGCTCGCCGATCCCGGCTGGCACGCCCGCATCGTTGCGGCGGCCTTTGCCCAGCGCCGCAAGACCTTACGCAATAGTCTGTCTGGCTTAGTCACGCCGGAGCAGATGATGCGCCTGGGGATTGATCCCAGTGCGCGCGCAGAAACCCTCTCCGTCGGCCAGTTCGCGGCGCTCGCGAACACCTCGAGCGCTTGCATTGGCGCCCAAATACCCTGAGATTGAAAGGCGTTTTGTGAATTGCATTGAGCCCATGACTGGAGAGGGGGTCGCTGATGAACGACGAGGTTTCTGATACCGAGCACCAGGAGCATGAAGGCACGGATAAGGAGGGCGGCGAGCTTGCCCGAGCGCGCGATGTGATGCCGTCGCTCATTCATCTTCTGCCGGTCGCCTCGCGTCCGTTCTTCCCTGGGCAGGCGGTGCCGCTGCTGATGGCTGCCGAGTATTGGCTGCCGACCATGAAGGCGGTCGGTGAGACCGAGCATAAGATCCTAGGCGTGGTGCTGGTCGGCAGCGACACCTCTGAGGAGGCTCGCACCACCGACTTCAAGCCGGTCGGAACCGCATGCCGCGTGCATCGAGTGCACTCGGAAGAAGGCAAGCTGCAGGTGCTCGTTGAATGCCTGCAGCGCTTCCGGATCGAGGATTTCGCCAATCGCAAGCGCCCATTTTCTGCGCGTGTAGACGATCTGCCGGAGCCGGCGCCAGAGCCCGAGGATGAGGTCAAGGCCTATGCGATGGCCGTAATCAACACCATCAAGGAGCTCCTGCCGCTGAACCCGCTCTATGTCGAAGAGCTGCGGATGTTCCTCGACCGCTTCGGTCCCGATGATCCCTCGCACCTGGCCGACTTCGCCGCCAGCCTGACCACCTCAAGCAAGGAGCAGCTGCAAGAGGTGCTTGAGGCCGTGCCGCTGATGAAGCGCATGGAAAAGGTGCTGGTGCTGCTCAACAACGAGCTGGAGCTGGCCAAGGCGCAGCACTCGATCCGCCAGTCGGTCGAGGAGCGGATGCAGAAGCAGCAGCGCGAATTCTTCCTCAAGGAGCAGCTAAAGGTGATCCAGAGGGAGCTGGGTATCGCCAAGGACGATCGCACCGCCGAGATGGACAAGTTCAAGGACCGGTTGAAGAAGCTGACCCTGACCGACGAGGCGCAGAAGCGCGTCGATGAGGAGATGGACAAGCTCGCGATGCTCGAGACCGGCTCGCCCGAGTACTCGGTCACGCGCAACTATCTGGACTGGATCACCCTGCTGCCCTGGGGCAAGCATTCCAAGGACAAGCTCGATCTCAAGCGTGCGCGGCGGGTGCTGGACCGCGACCATTACGGCCTGGACGACGTCAAGGATCGCATCCTCGAGTTCCTCGCCGTCGGAATCCATAAGAGCGAGATCGCCGGCTCCATCATCCTGCTGGTCGGCCCGCCTGGCGTCGGCAAGACCTCGATCGGGCGCTCGATCGCCGACACCCTAGGCCGGCGCTTCTATCGCTTCTCGGTCGGTGGCATTCGTGACGAGGCCGAGATCAAGGGCCATCGGCGTACCTATATCGGCGCCATGCCGGGCAAGTTCCTGCAAGCCGTCAAGGACGCTGGCACCGCGAATCCGGTGATCATGCTCGATGAGATCGACAAGATCGGCGCCAGTTATCACGGTGACCCGGCCTCGGCTCTGCTCGAGGTGCTTGACCCTGAGCAGAACGTCGACTTCCTGGACCATTACCTGGATCTGCGTTTCGATCTCTCGAAGGTGCTCTTCGTCTGCACTGCGAATCAGACCGATAGCATCCCCGGCCCGCTCCTCGACCGCATGGAGGTGATCCAGCTCTCCGGCTATATCGCCGACGAGAAGCTCGCGATCGCTAAGAAATATCTGTTACCCCGCCAGATCGATCGCGCTGGCTTGCCGAAGGACACGGTCAAGCTCAAGACCAAGGCGCTGCGCGCGTTGATCGAGGGCTATGCCCGTGACGCTGGCGTGCGCCGCCTGGAAAAGCAGCTCGGCAAGATCGTTCGCAAGGTGGCGGTGAAGATGCTGGAAGGCGCCGAGACGCCGATCGAGGTCGAAGCGCAGACGCTCAAGGATTATCTCGGAAGCCCGGTCTTTCGAGATGAGCGCAAGCTCTCGGGTCCTGGCGTGGTCACCGGTCTGGCCTGGACCGCGATGGGCGGGGCGACCTTGAGCATCGAGGCGGTGCGCACCCATGAGTACGCGCGCGGATTCAAGCTCACCGGTCAGCTCGGCGATGTGATGAAGGAGTCGGCCGATATCGCCTACGGGTATATCGTCAGCCATGCGGTTGACTTCGGTGCTGATCCGGCCTTTTTCGAGAAGGCCTTCATCCATCTCCACGTCCCAGCCGGTGCGACGCCTAAGGATGGCCCCTCCGCCGGCATCACCATGGCCTCTGCCCTACTCTCTCTGGCGCGCAACAAGCCGGTACGCCGGATAGCGATGACGGGTGAGCTGACCCTAACCGGTGAGGTCTTCCCCATCGGTGGCGTGCGCGAGAAGCTGATTGCTGCCCGGCGCGCCGGCATCAAGGAGATCCTGCTGCCGGAGGATAATCGCGGCGAGTTCGACGAGGTCCCGGAGCATGTCAAGAAAGGGCTGACGGTACTTTTTGTCAGTCGCTTCGAAAACGTTGCCGAGCTGTTGTTCTCGGCCAAGGCAAGCTAGGTAGGAGCAACAATGAACGCAGGCGAAATCGTGCAAGCATGGGCCTTGGCCTGTTGCCAAACCTTAGAGACACAGGACATCGAAGGGCACATGAACCTGATCTCGAAGCAGATCAAGGTCTTTGGGCTGGCCGACTTTGACTTTGTGGATTACAACTTTTGGCAAAATCAGGTGCAAGAGCAGTTCGCCAACGGCCTGGTGACCTCGTTGCGTTACTATCTGCACTCGGTGAGAACCGACTCAGAAAACCAGATCAGCTTTACCGCCATCGAGTATCTGACCGATAAGGATGGGCGCGAGCATGAAAACCCACTGCTCGTCGTCCTCTCCAAAGAGCCGGATGGCGTCTGGCGCGCGACCGAAGAGAAAATCCTCACCGAAGACCAGGCGCGCGCTGCAGGTTTGAGTCGCTTGCACTAGCTTGAACTGAGTATCAGAGCGTTCGCTCGGTACAACCTATTGCCAACTGGGTCTAGGGTTTCGCACAGGTAGCGCCTTGGAAGCCAAGAAGCTCGATACGATCGACGACCTGTCGCGATGCGCTGAAGAGCGCGTCGAGCTGATCAACGGCGAGATCGTCAAGCGGCCGATGGCCCGCTCAGACCATGCGCTGATCCAATCCGGGATCTCCGACGAGGTCGCCGTTCTGAAGCGCAAGGACGGTCCCGGCGGCTGGTGGATCATGCCAGAGATCAGCGTCAAGTACAGCGAGACCCAATGTCCGAGCCATGACCTGGCTGGATGGCGGCGTGAGCGTGTGCCGCGCAGGCCCTCCGGCATCATGGCCGTCCTGCCGGATTGGGTCTGCGAGATTACCTCACCAGGGCATGAACGAAAGGATATGTTCCATCACTTCATGCTATTACAGCGCACCGGCGTCCCCTACTACTGGATCATTTCGCCCGAGGACAAGACGCTGATCGCCTATCGGCTCGTAGATACAACCTATCAGGTCTCGTTTTCGGTCGAGTACGATGTCGCGACGGTACCGGAAAAGGTCCGAATCCCCCCATTCGAGGCGCTTGAGATGGACTTGGCCTATATCTTCGGTAAAGAATGATGCCTTTGTGCTCTTTTCTATTTTTTAGCATCTCTTGCAAGGTGTCATCATGACGAGTAAGCGTCTCTGGCGTCGCGTTAGCATAATCTCACTCGTCGCTATTCTCCTGGTTTTGCTGATCGCTTTGCCGGTCACGGCCTTGGTCTACGCCGACGTTGTTGTCGATATCTGGTGGTACCAATCGCTTGGCTTGGGCGTTTATTTCTGGCAGAGACTGCTCTACAGTTATGTCGTCTTCGCCGTCTTTTCGGCGCTATTCTTCTTTTTCTTTTATTACAATTTTCGAATTGCTGCCCGCTGCATGCGAACCAAGCCGCTAGGTCCGACCAAATTCTTACTGCGACTAAGACGCAAAAAGAAACGCTCGACATTGAAAAATGCGCTGATTCTAAGCTCCCAAGAACCGAGACGACCTGCTTCTAATATTCGCTTGGATTGGCTGATCATTGGCTTGCATAAGCTGTCGATTCTAGTTTCTCTAGCGCTGGCGATTGTGCTTGCTTATCCGCTCTATTCGCAGTGGGAAGAGACCCTGTTATTCATCTTTGCGCCCCCGTCTGGTGTTTCCGATCCGGTCTATGGTCAAGATATCAGCTTTTATCTGTTCGCGTTACCGATCTTTCGCCACATCCTGCTCGAGGTGTTTTTCGCACTCACAGTGCTGCTAGCGATACTCAGCCTCATCTATTACCTTGAGTTCCATGAATTAAAAAAACGCAACCTGAACATTGCAGCAGGCGCGAAGCGGCATCTCAGTGTGATTGTTGCGCTGATTTTCTCAGTCGGCATCGCAGAGTTGCTTTTCCAGCGTTACACCTTGCTTTATGGCGACAGCCATACGCCGCTCTTTTTTGGTCCCGGCTATACGGAAATGCGCATTGTGTTGCCATTGATCTGGGCCGCACTATTCATGCTACTCGCCTTCGGCGCTAGCAGCATTTTATATCTGAACACAAGGCGCGGAATAATCATTGTGGTGATTTCTGCGATACTGCTGAGTGGAACCCTTAGCTTACGTTACTGGGAGGCCATCCCAAGAACCATCCAAGACTATCTCGTCGAGCCGGATGAGCTGGCCCGGCAGAAACCTTATATTGATCATAATATTGCTGCGACATTGGATTCATTTGCTTTAAACCAAGTTGAAACGCGCCCTTATGTGATTCCGGTCGTGGCAGACGATGGTGATAAATCTGATCCCAGTGATATCGATCCAGCTGCACTGCGTAATATCCCAGTATGGGATCGTGAGGTACTGATCGATGTGTATCGGGAGCTGCAGGAGATCCGCAGCTATTACAGCTTTCTCTCGGTCAACACAGACCGCTATACCATCGACGACCGTTATCAGCAGGTCTTTCTCGCCGCCCGAGAATTGGATTTTGATCAGTTACCACAGGACTCCCAGAACTGGGTCAATCGCTGGTTTCGTTACACCCACGGTTACGGTGCGGTGATGTCGCCCGCAGCACAAGTCGGTGAGGAGGCCATGGAATGGTATCTAAAAGATATGCCACCGCAGTCCGATGATGGCTTAACGATCGAAGAGCCGGGCATCTATTACGGCATGCAGGATCTGTATGACGTCATCGCGCCTAATGCACTTGGAGAGATCTCTTACCCAGGTGAGTCCGGCGTGGTGCAGGATGATTACCGCGCCGACACCGCAATCCCGATCGACGGATGGTTCAGGCGCGCCGTCTTTGCCCTCTATTACCGTGATTACAGGTTGTTCTTTACCACCGCCATCCAAGCGGACAGCCAGATCCTTATTCGCCGCAATGTACCAAGCACGATCCGTGTGATAACACCCTTTCTAGAGCTCGACGATGATCCCTATCTCGTGGTAACGCCGGAGCATCTGTACTGGATCATCGACGCTTACACGCTCTCTGACCGCTATCCCTATGCCGAGCCAGTGAATCGGAACGTCGCTGCCCACCCCGATCATGGGATGGCGAGTCCGATCGCGAAGGAATTCAATTATATTCGCAATTCCGTGAAGATCGTCGTCGATGCCTACACTGGAGAGATGGACTACTATCTTGCCGACCCGACTGACCCGATCGCGCGCGCCTACGAGCGCATGTATCCTGGCCTGATTAAGGATATGGAGGCGTTTCCGGAGGCGCTGCGGCCGCACATTCGCTACCCGCAGGATCTCTTCACGACCCAGATGCAAGTGTACGCGAAGTATCATCAGACGGACCCGGCGGTCTTCTATGCTCAGGAAGACCGCTGGATGTTTCCGCGCATTTCGCGTGCCGACGAGGTTAAGACCCTATTTCCCTATTACGTCACGCTGAATCTGATCGACCGCTCGCGGTTCGAGCACTTGCTTCTGGCACCGATGAATCCCATGGGCCGAGAGAATATGCGTGCCTTTGCGGTCGTGAGCTCGGATGCGGACAACTATGGCCGTATCATTGTCTACAGTCTTCCCACCGGCATGCTGGTGCTTGGACTCTCGCAGATTGACGCGCTGATCGAGCAGGATTCCAAGATTGCCGAGCAATTCACGCTCTGGGGTCGCGGTGGCGCGGAGATCCAGCGCGGCAAGCTGATACTGATCTTGCTCGACGATGTCATCACCTACGTGCAGCCGGTTTATCTGAAAGCGGCACAAGGTGTGCAGATTCCGCAGCTTAAGCGGGTTATCGTGAGTCAACGCGGGGAGGTGGAGATGGCACCGTCGCTGGAAGAGGCGGTCGCCGCGCTGCGCGAGCGGCAGCACGACGATTAGGCTTGCAGAAACGAGGAAACTGGGGCTTTCGAGCCATTGCCTTGCTAGACAACCACAATACTGAAGGCGAAGAAGATGATGAACATGAATATGAACAAGAACGACGTTGTGCGTAAGCTATTGATTGGGCTATTCATTGCAGCCCTGCCCGGTACGCTCTTCGCCCGCGATCCAGGCATTAATCAGCCGGGGGTGATCGGCGGCGTTCCTGGTGCTGGCGCCCCGGGGAGAGGCCTGTGGGACCCCGGTCTCAATCAACCGGGCGCCATTGGCAATGTCGGCGGTGGTGCGCCTGGTGTCGGCGTGGTCGATCCAGGGATCAACCAGCCTGGCGCGATCGGCAATGTCGGCGGCGGAGCACCTGGTGCTGGCCTCGTCGATCCCGGGATCAACCAGCCTGGTGCGGTAGGCAATGTCGGCGGGATTCGGCATCCGTTGCGCTAATCAGCAGATCAGCGATCTCGGAGACCTGGCGGAACAACTGATCCGGGGCCCGGGCACGCAACGCAGATTCGCAGTTGTAGCCCCAGGTCACCGCACCGGCTTTGGCGCCGGCGCGGCGCGCGGCCTCGATATCGCGCACCTCATCACCAATATAGATGAGGGCCGCCGTCGGTAGCCCGAGACGTCGGCTCAGGCGTTTGAGCCGCTGTTGCTTCCCATTGAGCGCGGCCCCGCATTCAAAGGCCTCAATGCCCGCACAGAGGCAGGGGCCAAGCACGGTGCGTATATTCTCAGCTGCATTGGAGCTCATGATCGCGACCCGAAGATCGCTGACCGCCAACTGCTTAAGCAGTGATTGGATGCCTTCGAACAGCGCGATCTGCTCGATATCGCGTGCCATCCTGCGGCGCAGATCCCGCGCGATCCAGGGCAACCTCCAGCGCGGCACGCGAAGCTCACGAAAGATCGCGTCCGCGCTGAGGTGGCGAAATCGCGCTGCATCCTTGGCCTCAACTTGACGGAAGCCCCAGTCGCGCGCCACGGCATTGAGCTCCGTGGCAAACCAGGGGAAGCTGTCAGCCAGGGTGCCATCGAAATCGAAGACCACAGCCTCGGTTCGGATCGGCGTCGGATTGTTTCTTTCAGTCGTCGCCAAAGACGCTTCGTCCTCTAACAGCTCGCTTAACAATCACCTGAACAAGCGTTGGCTCCCTTGCCGGGACCGCCGCCCGGGCTCCATGCTACCTCTGCATCAACATGTTGCACGGCGACCAAGACTCAGCCGATGGAATTCCTCGAGATCGCTCCGCTACTCTTTGGGCTTGCGCTCCTCGCAGGGATGATCGATGCCATCGCCGGCGGCGGCGGGCTGATTACCGTGCCCGCCCTCCTCTGGGTTGGACTTCCGCCGGTCGCGGCACTGGCGACCAACAAGGCGCAGGCGGTCTGGGGCTCATTCGCGGCCACCGCCCATTTTGTGCGCCAAGGCGCGCTCGACCTGCGCCGCACATCCTTGATCGTGGGCTGCACCTTCATTGGCTCGGCGCTTGGTGCCCTCTTGGTGCAGTATCTCGAGTCCGAGCTGCTGTCGCGACTGGTGCCGCTGCTGTTGATCGCCTTTGCACTCTACTTCCTGTTCTCACCGCGGGTCTCGGACCTGGATTCGCATCAGCGCATCGGCCTGCCCACCTTTGCCCTGACCATTGGTGTCGGTGTCGGTTTCTATGACGGCTTCTTTGGTCCCGGCACCGGGACCTTCTTTGCGATGGGGTTTGTCGCCCTCCTCGGCTTTGGCATGCGGCGCGCTACCGCTCACGCCAAGCTCCTCAACTTCACCAGTAACCTTGCGGCGCTGCTGTTCTTCCTGCTCGGTGGGCAGGTCGTCTGGTCTCTGGCGCTGATCATGGCTGGCGGGCAGCTTGCCGGTGGCTGGTTGGGCGCCCATCTGGTGCTTCGCCACGGGGTCGGCTTGGTCAGACCGGTGTTGGTCTTCGCCTCGCTTGCGATCTCCCTCAAGCTGCTGATCACGCCCTGAGGATGTCCGCTGAAACAGGACGGTCGCGCGGTAATGCTGTGCGCGACCCGCTGAGGACCGACCTCGCTGACGACGACGCCCTCAAGGGATGCTGCGGCTGTTTGGCGATGGCGCGACCGTCTTTCTAAGCTCGGCGCTGCGGCTGGTGCTCGAGATTGTTGCCGGGCGACTGCCGAAGAGCGCTCAGACCATCCCAACGCTGCCAGCGCGTCAGATCCGAGCCCTGGCTGAATGCGAGCCCGATCTGATGCGTTGCGGCCAGCTCGTCGCCATGGCCGAGTCCGGTCTCATTGACACCGACGTAGTAGAGCCGCCAGGACCCATCATCCATCGGCACCAGGGAGGGCGTGCCAACCGCGAAGGCATCCCAGGCACCGGAGCCGCTCTCGGCATGGGCAAAGATCGAGCCGTCCGCTTCCGAGCCGGGTCGTCGCGTCCAATGCACGCCGTCGTCGGATTCCGCGAGGCCGAGCGAATGACCGCTGCCGGCGACGCCCTCGTAGACCATGAGCCAGCGTCCGTCATGCCAGAGTACCTGCCGGGTGCCGATGCCGAGCCCATCGAAGGCATCCGGCTCGCCGGGCCCAAGCACCTCGCCACGCTTGCGCCAGTGCAGGCCGTCATCCGATTCGGCCAGGCCGATGCCGAAGACCATGCGCGCCGGGTCTAAGCTGTGATAGTAGAGTCGCCAGAGATCGTGGCGCACCCGCACCACCTGTGGCCAGCCCAAGCTCGCCGCATCGAAGGCATTGGGCTCACCGAAATCTAACAGCGCACCCTGATGAGGCCCATCAAGCCGCCGCCAGTGAATGCCGTCGCGAGAGACGGCGCAGCCCGGCCGCAAGCGTAGGCCTTTGACATCGAAGCGGCCGATTCGAAACCGGCTGTGATCACCGCCGAAATACCACATCCAGTACAGCCCATCCTCATGGCGCACGCAGCTGACGCCAACATGGGTCGAATCGAAACGGCCGGAGTCAGGATGGGCCTCGAGCACGGCTCCGCGCGTCAGTGGGCCGCTGATGCGCGTCCAATGAATGCCGTCGTCTGATTCGGCGAGGCCGATACGACCTGTCGGAAGATTGACCTCCCGGTCGAAGTTCCGGTCGCGACCGTAGTACCACATGCGCCAGCGGCCATCGGGCACCCGCAGCACGCAGGGACCAGAGACGCGCTCGTCATCCCAATGCCCGGCGGGCCCCGCGCCGAGCAGCAGACCTTTCTGCTTGGCATCTGTCATCATCGATGGCTCCTTGTGATCTGCGTCAAGAAGGTCTCATCTCGGCCAGGCGTTTTGCCGGCCAGGTCAATGTTGCTGTCAGTCTGCCAGTGTACTCTCGCGCCCTTTCCGTTCAACCGTCGCCGCCGTGACCCCCCGTTCGCCCCAGCGACCCGCATCGCAGGGCGACCCAATAGCGACGACCCGTCAGCGAGCAAACGGCGATCAAGAGATGTCCATGGTGGAAGCGCAGTGACCGGGGCCGCAGGCAGCAGGCGGCCGTCACCCAGTCCTTGGTCGACCCTTGCACTCTGTCTCATGCTCGTTGGGATGGCTGTCGACGCGGCGACCTCGAGCCCGAATCCCCCTGCCAGTGTTAGCGCCACCGCCAGCCTCGAGCCGCGTGCTACCTGGGGCGGCGATCTGCGCCTGCGGCAGGTATTCATCGGCAATGTCGGCCTCAATGAACAATCGCCGATCGCTGACCGGACCTTCCAGCGCTATCGTGTCCGGCTTTGGGGCCAGTACTCACCCAGCGAGCAGCTCGGTGCCGAGGCACGGCTGATCTGGGAGGGCCGCCACTACCACAAGCCGGAGGCCGATCAGTGGCCGATTCCCGGTTTTGAGACCTGGTACTCAGGCGGACTCCTGTTCGATCAACTCGCCCTGAGCCTCGACCAGCCCGCGGGTCTGCCGCTCAGTCTCAAGGTTGGCCGCCAGGATCTGATCCTCGGTCACGGCTGGCTGGTGCTTGAGGGCACACCCTTGGATGGCTCGCGAACGATCTACTTCGATGCCGCCCGGGCAACCCTGGATCTAGCCGAGATCGATACTCGCGTCGACCTCATCTACCTCGATCAGGACGCGACCACAGGACGCTTTCCGCGACCGCTGAATGGGGTGATCGAGGACCAGATCGAGCAGTACGAGACCGGCGCCATCCTCTACGCGCGTAACCGCTCCCTGCTCCCTGAGACCGACCTCGACGGCTACCTCATCTACAAGCACGACCGTCCGGATCGTACGTCGGGCAATATCCGTGTCAATAATGGCGCCCCGTTTCCCTCCCCCAGCGACAGCGGCGACCTCTACACCCTCGGGCTGCGTGCTGAGGGCGATCTGAGCCCATCCTGGGGACTGCGCGCCGAGGGTGCCTATCAATGGGGCCAGCTCAACGGCGATGATCTGACTGCGGTTGGTTTCAATGGCCGCATCCTCTATCGGCTGCAAGATCGGCTCGAGAACCGCTTCCATGCCGACCTGGAATACCTCTCTGGCGATGATCCGGACGACGAGACCGACCAGGCCTTTGATCCCCTGTGGGGCCGTTGGCCGCAATGGAGCGAGCTGATGATCTATCAATGGCCGCTCGACAGCCGCGTTGCACAGGCCACCAACCTGCTGCGGCTCAACCTGGGCTGGATGGCGCAGGTGCATCCGACCAGCCTACTGACCCTGGACTACCACGCCCTATTCGCGAATGAAGAGAGCACGCTGACACCGCAACAGAGGGTGAATATCTCTGGCGATGGCCGTTTCCGCGGCCATCTGTTCACGGCCTGGCTCAAGGCCAGGCTCAGCGATCATGTCTCTGGACATCTGGTCGCTGAATACCTCGCGCCCGGTGACTTCTACGCCGAGCACCGGCGGGATGATTCCTACTTTCTGCGCGCCGAACTGGTGCTGCATTGGTGAAACAATCGATGACTGAAGAACGTCTCTTATGGAGCGGTGACGATGCCGTCGCCCTCGCCGCCCTGCATGCCGGCGTCCGGCTCGGCACCGGTTATCCCGGCACCCCGTCGACCGAGATTCTGGAGACCTTTGATCGCCTAGGCGGCAACGCCCAATGGGCGCCAAACGAGAAGGTCGCGCTCGAGGTCGGCATCGGCAGCGCCTTCGCCGGCGCCCGAACCCTGGTGACGATGAAGCACGTCGGCCTCAATGTGGCTGCCGATGCCCTATTCACGGCGACTTATACCGATGTCGACGGCGGCTTGGTGATCGTCTCCGCCGATGACCCGGGCATGGCCTCGAGTCAGAACGAGCAGGACAATCGTCACTTCGCGCGTGCCGCCGGCGCACCGATGCTGGAGCCGATCGACTCACAGCAGGCCTACGACGACACCTGGCTGGCGCTCGAGATCGCCGAGCGCTGGAAGATCCCGGTCATCCTGCGCCTGACCACGCGCATCTGCCATGCGAAGACCGTCGTCCGCCCGCGTCCGGCCGACCAACGCCGCTCGCTGCAGGACGAAGAGAAGGCGGAGCGCAGCTTTCGGCGCGATATCCCCGCGCGGGTGATGATCCCGGCCTTCGCCAAGCCGGCCCACCATCGTCTGCGTCAAAAACTGGCCGAGATCACGGCCTGGAATGAAGCTGAAGGACCGATCCAGGTC
This sequence comes from Halochromatium sp., assembly GCF_054919635.1. Taxonomy (NCBI): domain Bacteria; kingdom Pseudomonadati; phylum Pseudomonadota; class Gammaproteobacteria; order Chromatiales; family Chromatiaceae; genus Halochromatium; species Halochromatium sp. The sequence goes on from NZ_JBUDPI010000052.1 coordinate 13,012, forward strand.
GTCGGCAGCGAAGCGAGCGATCAACCGGGCCATCAGGCTGGCAACAAGCCCAAACTCGGCATCATCGCCACCGGTGTTGCCGCCATGCACGCCCGCGAGGCGGCACCTGAGGTCGCTCAACTGACCTTCGGCCTCACCTATCCGCTGCCGCTGGAGCGGATTCGCGCCTTTGCCGCCAAGGTCGAGCGCCTGCTGGTGATCGAGGAGGGTGATCCGGTGTTGGTCGATGAGCTCAACGCCGCTGGAATCAAGGCCGAAGGTAAGCCGACGCGCTTCCGCTTTGGCGAGCTCGACGTCGCACGGGTGCGCCGCATCATCGCTGGCGACGACAGCCCGGAGCCTGCCCCCGCCAAGGGCAAGCCGCCGGAGCTCTGTCAGGGCTGCTCGCATCGCGTCGTGTTCGAGGCCCTGCGTGACCTGGAGTGCATCGTCTCAGGCGATATCGGCTGCTACACCCTGGGCGTGCTGCCCCCGTTCTCGGCGATGGACACCTGCGTCTGCATGGGCGCGAGCATCGGTGTTGGTCTCGGTATGCGCCATGCGCTGCCCGAGGCCGAGGCGCGGCGGGTGGTCAGCGTGATCGGCGATTCGACCTTCGTTCATTCCGGGCTGACCGGCCTCGCCGAGATGGTCTACAACCCGCCTCCCACCGGCCATCTGGTGCTGATCCTCGACAACGAGACTACCGCTATGACCGGTCAGCAGGAGCATCCCGGCACCGGTCGTGCGCTTGACCACAGCCCGACCCATCAGCTCGATTTTGCCGGCATCGCGCGTGCGATGGGCGTGCAAGCGGTCGAGGTCATCGATGGCAGCGACAAGAGCGTCTCGCTCCAAGCGCGCATTGCTGCGCAGCTCGCCCGCGATGAGACCGCGCTATTTGTCGTCCGTCAGCCCTGCGTGCTGGCGGCGCCGAAGATCCGACTCTACAAGAAAGCCGCGGCTGAGGAGCGCGAGTGCCAATGATCACCAACATCGTCATCGCCGGACTTGGCGGCCAAGGCGTCGTCAAGGCCTCGGACATCCTCGCTGATGCCGCGCTAGCCGCGGGCTTCGACGTCAAGAAGAGTGAATTGCACGGCATGAGCCAGCGCGGTGGCTCGGTCACCAGTGATGTGCGCTATGGGCATCCAGAGCACAGCCCGGTGCTGAGCCCCATGGTCCCGCCCGGGGAGGCGCATCTGCTGCTCGTGCTCGAACCGACCCAGGTTGAAGTGGCTCGACCATTGTTGCATCCGGACGGTCTGCTGATCGGTCCCGAGACCATCGAAGCCGGATCGTTGAAGAACAAGAAGAGCTTCAATGTTGCCATGCTCGGTGCGCTGTCGACGGCCCTCGAGATCGGCGAGGCCTACTGGCAGCAGGCGATCCGGGCCAACCTAGCCGAGAAGCTGCACGCACTCAACGATCAGGCCTTTGCGCTTGGCCGCGCTTGTGGTCCCGGTCGGCGGGCAGCTGGCCTTGGCGACGTCGGTTCACGCTAGGCTCATGCTGAGCCCTGCAAGGCGCGAGCTCTGGTTCTGAACCGCCAGCCTCAAACGCCCTCGATCGCGACGGCACCCCCAAACAGATGCTTGGAATCGCTGTATGAAGAGGCTTGCTCTGGATGCCAGAACGCAACGCGTTCGGAGGCCCCCACTCAGTGCTCGGACCGCCTCGAATCACGCATGGCAGCATGCAAACATGACAACAGAAATGGCATCGTGCACCGATGCCTGGGTTTGACGAACCTTGAGGCTTTCCCATGCTGAAAGAGCTCTGGAACGACGCTGCCGGGGGCTTCCACCCCGCCAGCGCCCCTGATTTCCTGCCCGATGCCGCGCTCAAGGAGGTCCAGCTGCGCCGTCTGCGCGCCGTGGTCCAACGCGCCTTTGACAATGTCGCCCTGTTCCGCGATCGCCTGCGCGAGCGCGACCTCAGGCCCGCAGCGATCGAGTCGCTCGATGACATTCGCCATCTGCCCTTCACGTTCAAGGCTGACCTGCGCGATACCTATCCGTTCGGCCTCTTCGCCAGCCCGATGAGCGAGGTGGTGCGGTTGCACGCCTCAAGCGGCACCACCGGCAAGCCAATCGTGGTCGCCTATACGCGAGAGGATATCGAGGTCTGGTCCGAGGTCATGGCGCGCACCCTCGCCTGCTGCAGCCTGCATCGCGGCGACATCGTCCAGAACGCCTTTGGCTACGGCCTGTTCACCGGCGGGGGCG
>NZ_JBUDPI010000053.1:0-14929 GCF_054919635.1 Halochromatium sp.
GGGTTATCCAGAGCACTTCAATCATGCAAGAAGGGTCATTGAGGAGCGCCTAGGCTGCCGCGCGGTCACTCAGCCGCTCGCGCTTGAGGCACTGCTTGCCGCAGGTCATCAACCTGGTGCCTATTCCACCAAGCTGGACGAGCAGCTCGTCCCTGATCAACGGGCCGATCTTGCAACCAAGCAGATCTTGCGCGGGCTGCTCAGCACCCTCGAGGCCAATATCGAAGGCGCTCGACGGAACCTCGATAGTGAATTCCTTCACGACTTACGGGTGGCGACCCGGCGCACACGTTCAGCGTTGAGCCAGATCAAGCAAGTCTTTCCCGAGGACATCGTCGACGATTTCAAGCAGCGTTTCGCCTGGCTGCAGCAGGTGACCGGGCCGGTGCGCGATCTTGATGTCTATCTGCTCGACTTTCCACAGATGGAGCAACGCCTGCCGCCGGTCTTGCGCAAGGAGTTGCGGCCTCTGCATGAGCAGCTGTTACGTCAGCATGCCGAGGCCCAGCGCCAGCTCGCGAGCGAGCTCGGCTCGCCGCCGTTTCGCGAGCTATTGCAGGACTGGCGCAGCTTTCTCGATGCGGATGTCCTCGCTGCTGAAGCCTCTGTGGGCGGATTCGACGCACAGCCGCTGCCACTCGCGAGAAAGGCCGAGCTGCCGATCAAGCAGGTCGCTGATCAGCGCATTCGCAGGATGCTCAAGCGGGTGCGTACCGAAGGTCGGGCTATCACCGAGGAGTCACCGCCGGAGGAGCTCCACGAGCTGCGCAAGAGCTGCAAGAAGCTTCGTTACCTGATGGAGTTCTTCCAGAGCCTCTACCCCAAGGAGCGGATACGAGAGCAGATCAAGCAGACCAAGCTGTTGCTCGATAATCTTGGGCGATTCCAGGACACTGCGGTGCAGGCTCAGCACTTGCGTGAGCATGCCGAGTCGAGTGCCGGGGAGAACGGGCTCCCTCCCGCAACCTTGCTGGCGATGGGCGCTCTGATCTATCAGCTGCTGGATGATCAGCTGCGCGCTCGCGCGGCCTTTGGCGAGGTCTTCGCGGTCTTTGACAGCACGGAGAATGCGGAACGTTTCAAGGCGCTGCTCGCCGCGCCGGCGCGGCAACAACCAAAGGACGGGCGCAACCCGGGCTCCATCAGCGGTGACGCGAGCAGCGAGGCCAGTATCCAGTCTGGCACCCAGTTTGGCGCCATGCCCGGCACTGAGTCTGGCGCCGGGCTTGAGCCCCATCCGGCGCCTACAGGTAGCGCTGATGGCGCTCTCAGCCCGCGACGATGAAGACGCTGGCGGTCTACAGCATCAAGGGCGGGGTCGGCAAGACCACGGTTGCCGCAAATCTGGCCTTCCTGGCAGCGTCCGAGGGGCGTCGTACCCTGGTTTGGGATCTTGATCCGCAAGGTGCTGCGAGCTTCTTCTTCCGCATCAAGCCCAAGGTAAAGGGGGGGAGCAAGGCGCTGCTGAGCCGACGTCATGCAATCGATGCAGCGATCAAGGGGACCGATTTCGAGCACCTAGATCTGCTGCCGGCGGATTTTTCCTATCGACACCTGGACCTGAGGCTGAGCAACAGCGACAAGCCAAGACGCCAGCTACAGCGCCTGCTGAGCCCCCTACAGGGTGATTACGATCTGCTTTTGCTCGATTGCCCACCGAGCATCTCGACGCTGTCCGAGAATGTCTTTGCCGTCGCCGATGCGCTCTTGGTGCCATTGATCCCGACCACGCTCTCGATCCGCACCCTAGAGCAGCTCGACGCCTTCCTGCGCGATCAGATGCCGAAGCGCGCGCCGCAGCTATTGCCCTTCTTTTCGATGGTGGATCAGACCAAGGCCCTGCATCGCAGCATCATGCAGGGCGCACCCGAGCATGAGCTGCAGATCCTGAGGTCATGGATCCCAGAGAGTGCCGAGGTCGAGCGCATGGGCCTGCATCGGATGCCGATTACTGCCTATGCGGCGAGCGATATGGCCGCCGCTTGCTATCGCGCGCTTTGGCGCGAGGTCAAGCAAGCATTGGACGATCACTGATCTCCAAGCAGTCGGCGCAAGATGTCGCTGTAGATTGCTGAGAGCTGATCCAGCTCCTCGACGCCGACGCATTCATCGACCTTATGGATGCTGGCGTTGATCGGACCGAGCTCGACGACCTGAGCGCCGGTTGGGGCGATGAAGCGGCCGTCCGAGGTACCGCCGATGGTCGAGAGCTGGGTTGGCTCGCCGGTGACCGCAAGGATCGCGGCTTGGGTGGCTTCGACCAGGGCGCCCGCTGGGGTCAGAAAGGGGTGACCGGAGACGCGCCAGTCGATCTGATGGTCGAGACCGTGGCGATCGAGCAGGGCATGGATACGCCGTTGGATTGCCTCCGGCGTCTGCTCGGTCGAGTAGCGCAGGTTGAACAGCACCTCCAGCTCGCCGGGGATGACGTTATCGGCACCGGTGCCGGCATGGATGTTCGATATCTGAAAGCTGGTTGGCGGGAAGTGATCGTTACCCTCGTCCCAACGCTCGCCACAGAGCTCGGCCAAGGCCGGTGCGGCACGATGCACAGGGTTATCGGCAAGCTTGGGATAGGCGACATGACCCTGCTTGCCGCGGATGCGGAGCCGGCCGCCGAGGCTGCCGCGACGGCCATTCTTGATCACATCGCCAAGCCGTTGATGGCTTGATGGCTCACCGACCAGTGCAAAGTCGATGCGCTCGTCGCGCGCCGAGAGCGTCTCGATGACGCGGCGCGTGCCGTCGATTGAGGGGCCCTCTTCGTCGCTGGTGATCAAGAACGCGATCGAGCTTTGGTGCTCTGGCTGCTCGGCGATGAAACGCTCGGTCGCCGTGATCATGGCCGCGAGCGAGCCTTTCATGTCGCAGGCACCGCGGCCATAGAGCAGACCGTCGCGGATCTCTGGCTGGAACGGATCGGAGGTCCAGTCTGCGAGCGGCCCTGGCGGGACCACGTCGGTATGACCTGCAAAACAGAACAGCGGTCCCTCGCTGCCACGGCGTGCCCAGAGGTTGTCGACCTCACCAAAACGCATCGGCTCGATGGTGAACCCAAGCGCTGCCAGCCGCTCGGCCATCAAGGGTTGGCAACCGGCGTCTTCAGGGGTGACCGAGCGGCGGCCGATCAGGTCCAACGCGAGCTCAAGGGTCGGCGAGGTTGCTGCGTTTGAGGACATCATGGTGCTGACCAAGCGAGCTGAGGCGAGACAAAAAGACGGTTGGGCTCCCGGCGGGGCATGCGCTTAGATATCGCGCAGCAGCTCGTTGATGCCCACCTTGCCGCGGGTCTTCTCATCGACCTGCTTGATGATGACTGCGCAGTAGAGGCTGTGGCTGCCGTCCTTCGCCGGTAGGTTGCCCGGTACCACGACCGCACCAGCTGGGACCCGGCCGTAGGTGATCTCGCCGGTCTCGCGGTGGTAGATCTTGGTGCTCTGGCCGATGTAAACGCCCATCGAGATCACGGCACCCTGCTCGACGATGACGCCTTCGACGATCTCCGAGCGTGCGCCGATGAAGCAATCGTCTTCGATGATGGTTGGCGCGGCCTGGATCGGCTCGAGCACGCCGCCGATGCCGACACCACCGGACAGATGCACGTTCTTGCCGATCTGCGCGCAGGAGCCGACCGGGGCCCAGGTGTCGACCATGGTGCCGGAGTCGACATAGGCGCCGATGTTGACGTAAGAGGGCATCAGCACGCAGCTCGGCGCGATATAGGAGCCACGCCGGGCGGTGGCCGGCGGGACCACGCGCACCCCGCCATCACGGAAATCCTTCGAGCTCATGTCGGCGAACTTCGATGGTACCTTGTCGTAGTAATTGGTGAAGCCGCCTTTGATGAACTGGTTGTCTTCGATCCGGAACGAGAGCAGCACCGCTTTCTTGATCCAGTCATTGACCACCCAGTCGCCGTCATGAGGCTGGGCGACGCGCAGCTCGCCTCGGTCGAGGCGCTCAATGGTCTCCATGACCGCATCGCGCACCCGGGTCTCGACCGTGCGCGGGGTGATCTCGGCGCGGTGCTCGAAGGCCTGCTCGATGATGGCTTGCTGCTCGCTGTGTTGATCTGACATTGGGGCTCCGTGGCATTTGCTCGAGGAAATAGGTTGAGTAAGGTTGTCGTCAGGCAGGTGCTTATAATCGCTCGCAGACCGCTCGGATGCGCTGTGCGGCATCGATGCAATCGTCGAGCGGTGGCACCAGCGCAATGCGGATGTGGTTCAGGCCCGGGTCGTCTTGCTCCCCGGCGCGCGAGAGGAAGCTCCCGGGCAGGACGCGCAGGTTCTGCTCGGCGAGCAGACGGCGGGCGAAGTCGGTATCTGCGATCGGCGTGCGTGGCCAGAGATAGAAGCCGGCTCTCGGTCGGCTCAGCTCGAGTACGCCGTCCAGGATGGCGAGCACGGCGGCAAACTTCTCCCGGTATAGGCGTCGGTTCTCGATCACATGGGCCTCGTCCTGCCAGGCCAGCAGGCTCGCCTGCTGATGCTGTAGCGGCATCGCACAGCCGTGGTAGGTGCGGTAGCGAAAGAACGGCTCGATCACCTGCGCGTCGCCAGCGACAAAGCCAGAGCGCAGCCCGGGTGCATTCGAGCGCTTCGACAGGCTATGAAAACAGACGCAACGGCGGTAGTCATCAAGACCTAGCGCGGCAGCGGCCTGGAGCAGACCTGGCGGCGGGCTAGCCTCATCCAAATAGAGCTCGGCGTAGCATTCGTCGGAGGCGATAATGAAATCGTATTTCTGCGCCAGCTCGATCAGCTGCATCAGCTGGCCCTGGTCCATCACCGCTCCAGTCGGGTTGCCCGGTGAGCAGATGTAGATGAGTTGACAGCGCTCCCAAACGGCTTCTGGGACCTGAGCGAGATCGGGTAGCCACTGCGTGTCCTGGCTGCAGGGCATCAGATAGGTTTTGGCTCCAGCGAGCAGCGCTGCCCCTTCGTAGATCTGATAGAACGGATTCGGCATGAGGACCAGCGCGTCCTCGCGTGGGTCGATCACGGCTTGGGCGAAGGCGAACAGGGCCTCACGGGTGCCATTGACGGGCAGGACCTGGGTCTGCGGATCGATCCCGCTCGCACCGAGCTTGAAGCGGTGACCGAGCCAGTCTGCAATCGCTTGGCGAAGCTCAGGCAGCCCGCGTGTGCTGGGATAATTCGAGAGCTGGTGGACATGGGCGACCAGCGCGTTGGCGATGAACGATGGCGTTGCGTGCTTGGGCTCGCCGATCGACAGCGCGATCGCCGGGATCTCGGCTGGAGGCTCGATATCGCGCATCAGCGCCGCCAACTTCTCGAACGGGTAAGGTTGTAGGCGGCCGAGGTTTGGATTCATTGCAGCGAAGGGGTGAAGCGGCGAGTCTTGAGCCGTAGACCCGTTGTAAGCGGGCGTTGTGAAGCGGCCTTGTGAAGCGAGGCCCGAGACCTAATCCCCCAGTATAGGCCAGGAGGCTGATCCGCTCCACCCAAGCGGCCGGTCTGTGAGGCCGATGAAAACGCCAGCCAATCACCTTGGTCCGAAGCGATTCGGGGAGCAACGATTTGATGCATCAGATACAGGCGATCCATCATGTCAGTCTGATCGTGGCTGACACCGAGCGAGCGCTTCGCTTTTATCGCGATCTACTCGGCCTGGAGGTTGATCCTGGCCGGCCGGATCTCGGGTTTCCCGGCGCCTGGCTGCGTATCGGCAGTCAGCAGATTCACTTGCTCGAGCTAGCCAACCCGGATCCGGTCAACGCGCGACCGGCTCATGGTGGACGCGATCGGCATCTTGCGGCCTTGGTGAGCGATCTGGATGCTGTTGCTGCGGCGCTCGACGCTGCCCAGGTGCCCTATACATTGAGTCGCTCCGGCCGTCGGGCCCTGTTTACCCGCGATCCGGATGCCAATGCGCTCGAGCTGATCGAGCAGGGCTAGCCAGTCACCCTGGTCGATCACCAGCCGCGGTAGTACCAGAGGTTATTCCAGTCCGACGGGGCTTGACTGTCTGTGCTGTCGGTTGGCTGCTGCTCGCCGTGCTCTGGTTGCTGTGGATCAAGGCTACCGCCGGCCAAGGGGTCGAGCTTCGGCCTCAGCGGTGGCCTGGGCGCCAAAGGGCTGATCCAGGGGCCGCGATTGAGGTAGAGGAGACGCTCGCTTTCGATCAGATCGCGCATCTCTTCTTGCCGTCGACGAATCAGCTCCTTGCGCTCATCGCGCTTGGCCGTTCCGATTGGATCCAAGGCCTCGAGTCGCGCCTTATGGGCGGCGCGGCGCTGCTCGCGCAGCGCGCGACGTTGCGCCCGCACCTCTTCGAGCCAGCGCGGGACCTGCGATTGCGAGCCGCTTGGTTCCAAGCGGCGTGGCTCCATGACCAAGCCCGGAGCCGGCATCGGGACCGGCTGCCCGAGCGCAGGCGCGGTGCGCCCACGATAGGGGGGGCTCTTTGGCGTTTCCTGAGCCTGGCTGCCGGTCCTGGGATGGGCCGAGGCCTGGCTATGCGCAGGCTGCTCAACCTGCGGCACCTCTTCGCGCTGATCCCCAAGCCCCGCAGCGCCGATCTCAGCAATCATGAGCGGAGCGATCATCAGCATCATTAACGGACGTATGATCGACATGACCATTCCGAGCAAAGCCTCTCCGAGGAATCGAGCTGGGACGCGTCTATCTTAATTCAAGCCTAATACAAGAGTAAGGCCGGCCGTCAGCGACCTTGGGCCCGGTCGAGACGGTCATGGATCTCGCGGCGCAGGCAGCTCAGGGTTTGTCCGCAGCGCACCGGCGCCCCATCCAGGGTGGCGATGAAGAAGACGTCTTCCACTTCTGCCCCGACGGTGGCGATCTTGGCCCCCTGCACCTGGATATCGCAGTTCTCGAAGACGGTGCCGATCTCAGCAAGCAAGCCAGGCCGATCGCGCGTGGTCAGGTGCATCAGTGTGCGTTGATTCGTCGCGTCCTCGGTAAAACTGATCCGTGTCTCGATTGGGAAGTAGCGCAGCTGCCGTGGCAGTCGGCGATTCACGCGCAGGTCGGTCGTGGGCCACTGCTGCAGCTCGTGGCGCAGCGCACTGGCTAGCTCGTCGCTCGGCTCGCCTTCGTCGAGGGGCTCGTGATCGCGGGTCAGCACCTGAAAGACATTCAGCGCGATACCGTCGTCGGTGGTCATGATGCGGGCATTGACGATGTCCAGATTGCGTTGGTCGAGCACCGCTGTGATCTGCACAAAGAGGCCTTCGCGATCCCGGGTGTAGATGAAGATCTCGGTGCAGCCGCGACTTGGCAGCCGGCGCAGACTGACCACCGGGAGATCGTCTGCGCTTGCCTCGAGGATGCGCTTGGTTTGTGAGGCGATCTCCTCAGGCTGGCTCGGAGCGAAGAAGTCGACCGACAAACGGAACCAGAGGTTGCGGCAATCCTCGGCTTCGATGCCTTGACGCGCGAGGATGCGCATGGCCTCGGTCTGCTTTTGCTCGATCAGCACGTCCTGCGCCTGGGGGTTATCCAGTCCACGGTCGAGGCAATGTCGTGCCGCTTGATAGAGCTCCCTTAGGAGCGCGTCTTTCCAGCTGGACCAGCGCTTCGGATTGGTGCCCCGGACATCGGCAACGGTCAGTAGGTAGAGATAGTCCAGCCGGTTGATATCACCGACCTGCGCGGCGAAGGCTTGGATGACGGCTGGGTCCGAGATGTCCTTGCGCTGCGCCGTCACCGACATCAACAGGTGATGCTCGACCAGCCAGGCGACGAGCCGGCTGTCGAATTCGCTCAGATAGTGCAGCTGGCAGAAGTCCCAGGCATCATGCGCTCCAAGCAGCGAATGATCGCCGCCACGGCCTTTGCCAATGTCGTGAAACAGGCCAGCGAGATAGAGGATCTCGAGCTTTGGGACGCGCCGCGCCAGAGCGCTGCAGAGCGGGAGCTCATTGTCGTACTCAGGGACCGAGAAGCGGCGCAGGTTGCGCAGCACGCGCAGGCTGTGCTCGTCGACAGTGTAGACATGGAATAGATCGTACTGCATGCGCCCGACGATATTGGCGAACGCAGGGATATAGGTGGCGAGCACGCCGTAGCGGTTCATCCGCCGCAACGTCTGGGTGACCCCGCTTGGGTGGCGCAGGATCTCCATGAACAGGCTGCGCGCGCGGACGTCTTCGCGGAAGGCGTCGTCGATCCGATAGCGGTTCTCGCGGATCAGACGAATGGTTGAGGCCCGGACCCCGCGCAGGTTTGGCCGCAATTGCAGCAGATGGAAGACCTCGAGGAGTGCGATGGGTCGCTGCTTGAACACCTGCTCATGGGTGACTTCGAGATAACCGCTGCGGCTCTGGAAGCGACGATTGATCGGCTCCGGCGGGCCAATGCGATCGTGCAGTAGGATGGCCTCGCGGAACAGCTGCAGCAGCATCTCGTTGAGCCGGTTCAGCTCCATCACCGTGCGATAGTACTGCTGCATGAACTGCTCTACAGCGAGATTGTCGCTGTGATCGCTGTAGCCGAACTGGTCGGCGAGGGTGCGTTGGTAGTCGAACAGCAGCCGGTCTTCGTGGCGGCCTGTGAGTCGATGCAGTGCAAAGCGAATGCGCCAAAGCAAGGCGCGGCCTTCGATCAATGCCAGATGCTCGCTCTCGGTCAAGAAGCCGTGCTCGACGAGCTCATGCAACGAATCTGACTCAAAATGACGCTTGGTCACCCAGGAGATCATCTGGATGTCGCGCAGGCCACCGGGATTCTCCTTGATATTGGGCTCAAGGTTGTAGGCGGTCTCGCCATAGCGCTGCCAACGCTTGTGCTGCTCGGCGATCTTGGCCTCGAAGAAACGGTCGGTGGGCCAGAGCTTATCGGGCGCGATCGCCGTTTGCAGCTGGTCGAAGAGCGCGCCGCGACCCGTGATGAAACGAGCCTCGATCAGGTTGCTGATCACGGTTAGGTCATCGGCCGCGGCTGCGGCGCATTCCGCCAGGGTGCGTACTGAATGGCCGAGCTCGACACCGATGTCCCAGAGAAAGGTCACGAGCTCGGTGAGCGGACCTTGCAGGGAGTCGAGCTGTTGTGCGTCGACCAAGATCAGGAGGTCGATGTCTGAGGCTGGATGCAGCTCGGCACGCCCGTAGCCACCGACCGCAATCAGAGCGCCGGCGTTGGGGTCCGGCATCAACCGCCGCCAAACACAGCACAGCACCATGTCGATCAGATCGGACCGCGCGGTCAGCAATTGGCCGACCGGGACCCCTCGCTCGTAGCCTGCGAACAGGCGCTCGCGGCTGTCTTTGATGACCTGTCGAAAGCCTTTCAGTGCGGCTTCATCCTTGGCTCCGCACAGCTCGGCCTCGCGCTCGAGCAGGCCAGGGCCGAGTGTATCCTCGGTTCTCACCCGGCGCCTGCGCGTAGCCGAACAGGCTCAGCGAGGCCCTCGGCCGGTCGAGCGATCTGTTCCTGATCCTGGTCCGCGTCTTGGTTAGAGTCCTGGCTTTGATCGGCAATGCCGGCGCGTTCTTCGTCGCGCAGCGTGAGCACCTCGCGGCCATCGTCGGTGATCAAGATCGTATGCTCCCACTGCGCCGACAGGGCGCGATCCTTAGTGACGACGGTCCAACCGTCTGGCAGCAGCTTGACGAAGCGTTTGCCGGCATTGACCATCGGCTCGATGGTGAAGCACATGCCGGGCTGCAGTCTGAGCCCATCACCCGGCTTGCCGTAATGAAGGACCTGCGGCTCCTCGTGAAACTCGCGGCCGATGCCGTGGCCGCAATACTCACGCACCACCGAGAATCTATGCTTCTCGACAAAGGTCTGAATGGCATGGCCAATGTCGCCGAGCGTTGCGCCCGGGCCTGCTGCGGCAATGCCAATGCGCATGGCCTGTTGGGTGATCTCGACCAGCCGCCGTGCGAGCACCGTTGGCTCGCCGACGAAGAACATCTTGCTGGTGTCGCCGTGGTAACCGTCCTTGATCACCGTGATATCGATGTTGACGATGTCACCCTTCTTCAGGCGCTTGTTGCCCGGAATGCCGTGGCAGACCTGGTTGTTCACCGAGGTGCAGATCGAGCGCGGGAAGCCACGATAGTTGAGTGGGGCGGGGATGGCGTCGAGCTCGTTGACGATGAACTCGTGGCACATCCGGTCGAGCTCGCCGGTTGTCACACCAGGGACGACCTGCGCTTCGATCATCTCGAGCACTGACGCCGCGAGTCGGCCAGCAACCCGCATCTTTTCAATTTCCTCAGCGCTTTTGATAGCAACACTCATAAGAGTTACGGGTCCCGAAGCTGCGATGCATAGACGAGGTCGAGGGCGGCAATGGCGGCGCACGAAGGAACTGACACTGAACAGCCGCACGACGCTGCCGCGGTTTGCGACGATCGAACCCGCCATGTTATAAGACGCGGCGGAGTCGGGCAAACAGCCTCAGCCCCAGACTCCGCGCTCCCATCTTAAGAGATGTCGTTGCCGGCACCGAAGGTCAAGGGCGAAGGCGAAGCCGAGTCCACACCCAAGCGCGCGGCAAGGTTGCCGTCGAGTTTTAGGTGCCGGCTTCGGTCATGCCCCCGTTGGTCCAGGCCCTGTATGGGCTGCTATCGGGTGAAGGTCAGGCCAGTGCTGAGCTCCAGTCCGGACCTCGGCCGCGCAGCGTCCGGTTCATCTCGGGGCAGGCGAGGTCCTGTCGCGATGGTGGCCACGACGGTGAGTACTTGACTGAGGCTAATCACACCAATGCTTCCAGCGCTGGATGTTGCCTGGTGAGCAGAATACGCCACACACGTGCCGACACATGATTCTGGGTGCCTCGCGAGGGGTTGCGTCATGGGGTGCGTGGAGGTCCAACCCAAACCAAGAGTAGAGTCATGAGCGACGTATCAATGCGGCAGATGCTGCAGGCTGGTGTCCATTTCGGCCATCAAACCCGTTACTGGAACCCGAAGATGGCAGCCTATATCTTCGGCCAGCGGAACAAGATCCATATCGTCAATCTCGAGCGAACGTTGCCGCTTTACCAGGAAGCGATGAGCTATCTCGGCAAGCTCGCTGCAAACGGCGGCAAGATCCTCTTCGTTGGCACCAAGCGCGCCGCACAGGATGCCATCCGCGAGGAGGCAACGCGCTGCAACATGCCCTACGTGAATCATCGTTGGCTCGGCGGCATGCTGACCAACTTCAAGACCGTCAAGCAGTCGATCGCGCGGCTCAAAGAGCTCGAGACGATGTTCGAGGACGGGAGTATCGAGCGCTTCGGTAAAAAGGAGCAGCTGACGCTGCGGCGCGAGCTCGACAAGCTCGAGCTCAGCCTGGGTGGTATCAAGAACATGGGCGGCCTGCCGGACGCGCTGTTCGTGGTCGATGTCGGCCATGAGAAGATTGCCGTGAACGAGGCCAACAAGCTGGGCGTTCCAGTGGTCGGCGTCGTCGACACCAATAACGATCCGAGCCGCGTCGATTACGTGATCCCAGGCAACGATGACGCCATCCGCGCGGTGCGGCTCTATATCGAGGGCGCCGCTTCGGCCATCCTCGATGGTCGCCAGACCGCAGCGGCCATGGCCGGCGGACGCGATCTACCCGAGGAGCCTGAGGTGGCGACTGCCGGCTGAGGGAGCACGCTGAAGTAAGCACATCGTGTGCGGCGCTCGCGCTGAGCGCCGCGACGGTTTCGAATCCAATCTGATTTTCTGGAGTGACTCATGGCGATTTCAGCCGCACTGGTCAAGGAGCTGCGCGAACGCACCGGCGCTGGCATGATGGAATGCAAGAAGGCCCTGGTGGAAACGAATGGCGACATCGATGCTGCCATCGAGGCGATGCGTAAATCGGGGCAGGCCAAGGCAGCCAAGAAGGCCGGGCGTGTCGCCGCCGATGGTGTCGTGGAGCTTCGCATCGCCGAGGACGGCGGCGCAGCCGTGGTGGTCGAGGTCAATAGCGAGACAGATTTTGTGGCGAAAGACGAGAATTTCGCCGGATTCGCAGCCGCGGTTGCCGATACGGCACTTGTGAGCGGTGTCAGCGATGAGGTGGCGCTCGCTACACAACCCCTGGCGAGTGATGCTGGACAGACCGTCGACGAGGCGCGACAGGCACTGATCGCGAAGATCGGCGAGAATGTCGCCGTGCGCCGCCTCAAGCGCTTCGATAGCCCCGAGGGCAGGCTCTACAGCTACCGGCATGGGGTGCGTATCGCCGTGCTGGTCGAGATGACGGGTGGTGACGAGGCCTTGGGCCGGGATATCGCGATGCACATTGCTGCATCGAGCCCGATCTGCGTCGCGGCGGACGATGTGCCAGCGGAAGCGCTCGCCAAGGAGCGCGAGATCTTCGCGGCCCAGGCACTCGAGAGTGGCAAGCCGGCCAACATCATCGATAAGATTACTGAGGGTCGGATGCGAAAGTACCTTGAAGAGGTGACCCTGCTTGGTCAGGCCTTCGTTAAGGACCCCGATACCCAGGTTGGCGATCTGCTCAAGGCGCGCGGCGCTGAGATCAAGCGGTTCGTTCGCATGGAGGTTGGTGAAGGTGTCGAGAAGAAGGTCGAGAACTTCGCCGACGAGGTGAAGGCCCAAGCCGGTGCCCAAGCCGGCTAGGCCGAGGTCTAGCTGCTAACCCCTGACGCAGGATTGGATCGTGTCGCAACCCCCTTATCGGCGTATTCTCCTGAAGCTGAGCGGCGAGGCGCTGCTTGGTGACGAGGCCTGCGGCATCGATCCGACGCTGTTGGGGCGTCTCGCTGAGGACGTTGCCGGATTAGCACGCCAAGGGCTGCAGCTCGCGCTGGTTATCGGCGGCGGCAACATCTTCCGCGGCGCGGCACTGGCCGCGGAAGGGATGGATCGTGTCACCGGCGATCACATGGGGATGCTGGCGACGGTGATGAACGCGCTCGCGATGCAGGATGCGCTCGAGCGTCGCTCGGTGCCGACTCGGGTCATGTCGGCGCTGAAGGTCAATCAGGTCTGTGAAGACTACATCCGCCGGCGGGCCCTGCGGCATCTCGATAAGGGCCGTGTGACCATCTTTGCTGCCGGAACCGGCAATCCGTTCTTTACCACTGACTCGGCGGCAAGTCTGCGTGCGGTTGAGATCGGCGCCGATCTGCTGGTGAAGGCGACCAAGGTCGACGGGGTGTTCTCGGACGACCCGTTGACGAACCCGGACGCCAGGTTCTATAAGCGCTTGACCTATGATCAGGCCATCGCTGAACGGCTGAAGGTGATGGATACCACGGCCATCGTGCTCTGCCGCGACAATCGGATTCCGCTGCGCATCTTGAACATTTACGAGGCCGGCGCGCTTGCCCGAGTGGCGGCGGGCGAGGACATTGGCTCGCTGGTGGTGACTGGAAACGAACAATGATCGACGACATCAAGAAAGACGCAGCCGATCGGATGTCCAAGAGCGCTGAGGCACTGCGCCACGAGCTCGCCAAGATCCGGACCGGACGTGCCCATCCGTCGCTGCTTGACCACCTTAAGGTGAGCTACTACGGCTCCGAGGTGCCGATCAATCAGGTCGCGAACGTCGCTGTCGAGGATGCACGCACCCTGACCGTGACACCTTGGGAGCGAAACATGGTCCAGGCCGTCGAGAAGGCCATCATCCAGTCTGATCTCGGGGTCAATCCAAACACGGCTGGCACGGTGATCCGTGTGCCCATGCCGGCCCTGACCGAAGAGCGTCGCCGCGACCTACAGCGCATCGCTCGGCAAGAGGCAGAGCAGGCGCGTGTTGCGGTGCGTAACATCCGCCGCGACGCGAATCATGAGCTCAAAGAACTGGTCAAAGAGAAGCTTATCTCCGAAGACGATGAGCGCCGAGGCCAGGAGATTGTGCAGAAGCTGACCGATCAGTTCGTCAAAGAGGTTGAGCAAATCCTGGACGAAAAGGAGCAAGACCTGATGGCGATCTGAAGGTGGTGCTGGTTGTTGCTACCGCTGCTGTCTTGCTGTCTTGAAAAGCTCGCTGATTGTTGATGCTCCCAGCGCCCGTCGTCGACCACGAAGGAGCCCCGTTCAAGGTGCCCACTCATGTTGCCATCATCATGGACGGTAACGGGCGCTGGGCGCGCCAACGGGGGCTGCCCAGGACTCAGGGCCATCGTGCTGGCGCCAAGAGCGTTCGCGCCGTGGTTGAGCAGGGCCTGCGCAGCGGCGTGCAGATCCTGACGCTGTTTGCATTTAGCAGCGAAAACTGGCGCCGGCCTCGAGCCGAAGTGAACACCTTGCTCGAGCTCTTCATGAGCACGCTGAAGGCAGAGGTGAGCCGCCTCGCCGAGCACGGCGTGAGGCTTCGTTTCATTGGTGATCTGTCCGCGTTCTCGATCAAGCTGCAACGCCAGCTTGCTGCGGCGGAGGCGGCGACCCGGGATGGTGATGCGATGCTGCTGCAGGTTGCTGCGAACTATGGCGGTCGTTGGGACATCACGCAATCGGTGCGGGCGTTGTCGCAGGAGGTTGCCGCCGGGCGGCTCGATCCCGAGGCAATCGATGAGTCGGTCATTGCCTCTCGCCTCTGCACGGCCGGACAGCCAGAGCCTGATCTCTTCATCCGTACCGGCGGCGAGAAGCGCATCAGTAACTTTCTGTTATGGCAGTGCGCCTATGCAGAGCTCTACTTCTCGGATCTGATGTGGCCTGAGTTTGATGCCGATGCCCTGGTTACTGCGCTCAAGGACTTTGGGCGCCGTCAACGACGATTCGGGCTCACGAGCGAGCAGGTGACCGAGTTGGCTGCAGTCTATGGCGCCTGATCGCGCCGGTGGCTGGACGCCTGCCTTGCGGGCTCGGGTGCTGACGGCCGGCCTATTGGCACCGCTCGTCATGATCGGCGTGCTGCTGTTGCCCACGCTCTGGCTAGCGCTACTGATGGCCGGGTTCGTCGCGATGGCGGCTTGGGAATGGGCAGGCTTGGCTGGCTTTGATGCGCGCCTGGCACGTCTGATGTTCGTCGTGCTCGTCCTG
>NZ_JBUDPI010000054.1:0-14693 GCF_054919635.1 Halochromatium sp.
CTGCTACCGGAGGCGCTCGAGACCTGGTCGGTCGAGCTGTTCGAGCGCCTGCTGCCCCGCCACCTCGAGATCATCTACGAGATCAACCGGCGTTTCCTCGACGAGGTCCGGGTGCACTTCTTCGGCGATGAGGCCCGGGTCGCCCGCATGTCATTGATCGACGAGACCGGTGGCCGCAAGGTGCGCATGGCGCATCTCGCCGCGGTTGGGAGCAAGGCCATCAACGGTGTTGCCGAGCTGCACTCCGAGCTGCTCAAGACCACCGTGATGAAAGACTTCAACGACCTCTGGCCAGAGCGATTCCACAACGTCACCAATGGCGTGACGCCACGCCGGTTCATGGTCGCTAGCAATCCCGAGCTGGCGGCACTGATCACCGAGACCTGTGGCAACGACCAATGGGTGCGCGATCTCGACTGCCTGCGCCAGCTCGAGCCGCACGCCGAGGATCATGCCCTGCAGCAGCGCTGGCGCGCGATCAAGACCAGTGCCAAACGCAAGCTCTCCAACTGGCTCGGCGAGCGCACCGGCTTCGCCCCGGACCCCGAAACCCTGTTCGATGTCCAGGCCAAGCGTATCCATGAATACAAGCGCCAGCATTTGAACCTGCTGCACATCATCTGGCGCTATGAGCAGATCAAACAGAGCCCGAACATTGACCTGACCCCGCGCACCTTCATCTTCGGCGGCAAGGCGGCACCCGGCTACTTCATGGCCAAGTTGATCATCAAGCTGATCAATGCCATTGGCGAAGTGGTCAACACCGATCCTCAGGTCAATGGTTATTTGCGCGTGCTGTTCATGCCAGACTTCAATGTCAAGAACGGACAACGCCTGTATCCCGCTGCGGATCTCTCCGAGCAGATCTCGCTGGCCGGCAAGGAGGCATCGGGCACTGGCAATATGAAGTTCTCGATGAACGGCGCCCTGACCATCGGCACCCTCGACGGTGCCAACATCGAGATTCGCAACGAGGTCGGCCACGAGAACTTCTTCCTGTTCGGGATGACCGCAACTGAGGTCCAACATCGACAGGCAGCTGGCTATCAGCCTTGGGAGCTCTATCAACGCGACGAGCAGCTGCGCGCAGCGGTCGACCTGATCAGCTCAGGCCTGTTCTCGCACGGCGACACCGAGCTCTTCCGGCCGCTGACCGAGAACCTGATCCACAGCGATCCGTTCATGGTGCTCGCGGACTTTCACGCCTATTGCGAACGCCAGCAAGAGGTGGATCATGCCTATAAGGATCATCATCACTGGGACCGGATGTCGATCCTCAACACCACGCGCATGGGCAAGTTCTCATCCGACCGCTCGATCACCGATTATGCCGAGCGTATTTGGCAAGTGAAGCCGATGCCGGTCGAGCTCAGCACCACAAACGGCAATGAAGCAACAGGCGCCAAGACAGGCGACCTGTAAGAGGCGACCACCGAGGGCCTCAATCGCGGTCCGGATCATGGCCACTACGGAAGCCCGATGGCCTGTACACTAAGGCGTCAATGCGCTTAGCGTTGCAGGCTCAACAACGGATCGCTCTAGATCAGATCAAGAAACAGATGAGTAAGACCCTCAAGACCCTATTGACCTCCAGCCTTCTCGTGCTGAGCATCAGCCTGCTCGGCTGTACCCAAGAGACACAGAACAAGATCGGCCGATCGCTGCAGAACTGGACCGGCGCCAATGGCGTGCTCGAGGTCTATTCGGGCGGCAAGGTGGTGAAGCGCTTCGTCAAGATCGACAAGCTGTCGACGGCCACTGCGACTCAGGGCAGCGATATAGCCCGTCCCTACCGCTTCGCCTACGGCGTGCTCGACGCCAATCTCAATGGCGAGCAAGATGCCAACGAGCGCAAAGTCTACTTCGAGATCAGCGACTATTCGACCAACTACGTCTTTTACGGAGACCCGGGCAGCTGATGCTGGAGCTCTCGCCGGTCATCGATGGCCGGACTGGAGCCCTGTTCGCGGTCGAGGCACAACCGTCGCAGAAGGACGCGTTTGATGCCAGTGGATCAGCCCAACAACTCGGCCACGCCATTGACATCCTCGCTGGCTTCACCGTGGGCCCACAGGCTCGCCTGAGCTGGCTGCTCGATCTCACCAGCGTAGATCGCAGGGGCCTGGCCGCATGGTCCGACTCGCAACCTGCTTACCCGCGCCGGCGCAGTCCAGGCTCAGGTGCTCTGTCCTCTCGGTCGAAAACTGCTGCACGAGCAGGCTGCTGGGAGCGGATTGCCACCTCTTCAGCCATCGCGTAGCATGCCGCTCGGCGGGGGCGCTGGTCAGCGACCCCCTGCCCAACAACGAAAGTCAGCCATCAGAGAACGAGACACCAGCGCAAACAAGAAGCACACCACCTCACTGCACAAGATCGCCCTGGTGGTCTCTCAAGACAATCCCGAGGAGGAGCTCAGCATGATCACAAATCGCGCAACGGTCCTAACCGCAATGCTCATGACCGCCAGTCTTGGCGCTCAGGCCGAGGTCTTCATGAGCGAAGCATGGGCGAAGCAGGCCTGTGAGGTCTGGAACAACAGCAGCACGCTGACCAATGACCTGTCTAAGTGGGCCACAAACGACGATGGACGGGGCTTTAAGACCATCCAGATGTACCGGGACAAATGCGGACTGGGCAATAAGGTCGAGCTGAAGATCACGAATAAGGACGGAAAGGCCATCTGCATCCATGGCGGAGCGGTCACGAACAGCAATCCGGATTACGGCGTCGATTACTTGATGCACGCGACCGATGAGAACTGGACATGCATGGGCACGGGCGAGTGTAAGGCCATGGGTGCGATGATGACCGGCAAGCTCAAATTCAGCGGCCCGAAGATGGAAGCCATGGGCGTGATGGGACCCTTTAACGAGTTCCTGCTCCTCACTGGCAGCGTCGGTGGTGACAAGAGCAGCTGTCCATAACCACTAGCCACCGAGCACCAGCTCGAAGCTCGGTGACTGTTCGAGCGCACAACCTCATCGGTCACCGAGCGGTCTTCATCGGGTCAATGCATGAGCCCGGCTGAGTCCACATCAGGGCGCTCGGCCTCGGAGCCAAGCACAGCGCGACCGAATCATCAGGAATCGGTCACAGCCTCCTCCTGGACCGATATTCAGGAGCTCCTGTTCGCCGAATCCTGGGTCCCGGAGATTGGCCGCTTCCGCTCCCGCTACGCCTATCGCGGACTCTCCGACGTCGACTATCCGCTCGAGACCACTTTGATGCGGCTCGGCGGCAATTACGCTCAGCTCGAGCGCCACCTGCTGCGCAACTTCCGCAAGTATGCCCATCAGCGCGTTGTCGAGCGCGATTCGGTTTGGCACTGGCTCTCGGTCGCCCAGCATTACGGCCTACCGACGCGACTGATGGATTGGACCTATTCGCCTTTCGCAGCGCTGCATTTCGCCACTGCCCACGTCGACAAGATCGATCGCGACGGCGCCATCTGGGGTGTCAACTACATCGATACCCATCGCATGGCCCCCGACCTGCTTCGGACCCGGCTCGATCTCGAGGGTGCGAACGTCTTCACCGTCGAGATGCTCAGCGAGGCGGTCAGCTCACTGAGCGCCTTCGATCGGCTCTCGGAAACGCCATTCACGATCTTCTTTGAGCCCCCATCGATCGATGACCGGATCGTCAATCAGTTTGCCTTCTTCTCGCTGAGCTCTGATCCAACCCTGGCGATGGACCGCTGGCTGGCCGACTACCCGGTCATCTGGCGCCGAATCATCATCCCGGCTGAGCTCAAATGGGAGATCAGGGACAAGCTCGACCAGTCGAATATCACCGAGCGCGTCTTCTTCCCTGGCCTCGAAGGCCTAACCGCCTGGCTCAAGCGCCACTACAGCCCGCGTGGCTGAATCAACCAGCGCGGCACGCATGGTGCGCAGACAAGACCCGACGCAGTGCCTCTACCAGCCCACGAGGCCCATTCGGAGTCCACGATTGCCAATATCATGATATCTCGCGTTGAAGGAATAGCGGCGAGCCTGTTAGCCTCCATCAGCGATGCCAACACGATGCGAGACCGCGATGGACTACTACGTGCTGTTGGTCGATAAAGACGGCGATTCGATTGCCCGAGTCATCGGCACGGCCCCAACCTCATCGGCTGCCCGCGACCTCGCGCAGGCCTTGGACATCAAGCAGCACGGCCGAATCACCGGGCGCACCTTCTACCTGGACCAAGAGGCCCTGGTGGCCTGGCGCAGCCGCGGAAAGATCGCTCCCATCGGCTCGCTGGTGCCTGAGCTTGATGTCCTTGGGAGCGATGCTCGGCTGTGAGTCACAGCAGAAGAGCCCGTAGCGCCTTCAATCCGCATCGCGCCGCAGCCGGCGCTTCGCACGGCTCAGCCCTAGCCAGGCAGCACCGACTACGATGGGCACCGCGATGCCGATGCCAAGCGTCGCATTCAACGGCCAACCGCTGGCCTCGAACCCCTTGAGCAGATAGCCGATCAGCCCGACACCGTAATAGCCAATCGCCACCACCGACAGGCCCTCCACGGTCTCTTGCAACCTGAGCTGGAGCTTCGCGCGTCGGTCCATTGAATCCAGCAGGCTGCGGTTCTGTTCTTCCAGCTCGACCTCGACGCGGGCCCGCAAGAGCGCCGTCAACCGCGCCGCCCGATCAGCCAGATTCTGCTGACGCTGAGCCGTGGCGCTGCAGGTCGCAACGGCCGGTGCCAAGCGTGCATCGAGGAACTCGCTCAGGGTCTGCAAGCCCTGTATGCGCTCCTCGCGCAACTGCTCAAGCCGTTGCCGAACCACCCCGTAGTAAGCTTGGGAGGCATCAAAACGGGTCGCAGTCTCGGCCGCCACCGCTTCGATCTCCGCCGCCAGCGCGGTCAGCTCGGTCAGCAGCTCACGCTCGGGAGGCAGGTCGAGCCTCGCGGCAGGCTCAGTGCCACCGATGCCGGCAGCACCCGGCTTACCATCCACCATGCGCGCCGCAACGCCTGCCAGACGCTGCTCGGCCTCGCTCAACAGCTGCGAGGCCTGACGAGCCGCAGGTAGCCCAAGCAGTGCCATCGCCCGGTAGGCGTTGATCTCGAGGACGCGCTTGATCAGTCGGCCAGCCTGCCCATCCGACAGCGAAACGTCACGCAACAGGATATGGCCAAAGCCGTCGGCGTGGATACGCAGGTCCGACCAGACGTAACCGGCGCCGCCAGCGACCTGAGCACCGATGACCGGGTGATTGCCAAAGAGCGCAATCAGCTCATCGAGGCTGCGCTCTGGCATCTCGGTCGATTCCAACGCCAGCTGCACCGCGGTGACCGCCTGGCCGGGGAGGTTGCGCAGCCACACCTGCGGCAATTCACTCAGCAAGTCGGAGCCGAAGGGCTGCTCAAAGGCCCCCTGCCGGCTTAGGGTGTAGG
Organism: Halochromatium sp.; assembly: GCF_054919635.1. NCBI lineage: Bacteria > Pseudomonadati > Pseudomonadota > Gammaproteobacteria > Chromatiales > Chromatiaceae > Halochromatium > Halochromatium sp. The sequence continues at coordinate 5,388 of NZ_JBUDPI010000054.1, forward strand.
TGACGAACTCGGTATGGCGCTCCCAGCGCAGCCAGAGGCCACCTAGGTCGGTCGCGAACTGCAAACCCACCTCGGGGGGCAGCTGAACCCCGAAGTGTGCAAGCAAACGCCCCAGATACTGCTGCTGCCGACCGCTCCCCCGCTCGCCACAGAGATAGGCCAGATGCGCGATGCGCACCGGCGCACGCATGGGATCGAAGGTGCGGGCATGCAGCTCCGAGGTCACCAGCTCGCGCAATGGATGCACTGGGAACGGCAAGCCGGAAGCCCCCTGCGAGGGCTCCGGCAGCACATTCACGATTGGACCGGGCTTGCGACGAAGGCCGCTGTCGTCAACTCGTGTCGCCATCAAGGTGAATCTTCTCCGCGTCGTCCTTGAGCAGCTCTGCAAATCGTTTCACCAGTTTAGGCCGTTCCAGCAACATGCGCAGCGAATGCTTGCGTGAGCTCTTGACCAGTGCCGAAGGATCGAAATAGGCCTTGGCGTTATCAACCGAGAGCACAAAGGGCGGCTTGCCGGCTCGCGCGAGCATCCAGCTCATGACCAGCGAGCCGGTGCGATGATTGCCCTCGATGAACAGCTGCGGCTGACTGAGGATGTGGATATAGGTACTGGCTGCCCGCCGGTGCACCGGCGCGCCATTGAGTCCATGCACCCAGCTGACCAATGACGCGACACCGCCGTCGGTGTTGGCGTAAAAGTGCTCCTTCGTCGCCTCGATCTGCGACGCACATTCGGCCCGCAACGAGGAATCGAGCCCGCAGAGCACACGGATATTCAGTTCCAGCAGCAGCGGCGAATTGCCGAGCGCGAACAGATCAACTGCGTCGGCCAGATAGGCATCGACCTGCCGATAGCCGAGCAGCATCCGCTCGAGCACCTCGTCACTCAGTGGATCACGAGGTGTATCCAACGCCGCATTGATCTGCTCAAAGTCGGCCTGTACCGCGCGCAGTGAAGTCTCGATAGCGCTCAGGTTAAGTCGTTTCACCTTCGCCATCGAGTTTCATCAGCTGAACTCGCCAGAGACGTATTCCTTGGTCAACTCCGCCTGGGGGTCTTCGAAGACCTGGCGCGTCTCGCCCATCTCGACCAGGTAGCCGGTACGTCCGCCCTGAGAGATATCGACCGAGAAGAACGCCGTGGTATCGGCAACGCGCGTCGCCTGCTGCATGTTGTGGGTGACCAGCGCCACCGAATAGTTCTCCTTAAGCTCCAACATCAGCTCTTCGACCTGCCGGGTCGCAATCGGGTCCAGTGCCGAGCAAGGCTCGTCCATCAGTAGTACATCGGGCTCGGTCGCCACAGCCCGCGCGATGCACAGACGCTGCTGCTGACCGCCAGACAGCGACAGCCCACTATTCTTCAGCTTATCCTTGACCTCGGTCCAGAGCGCGGCGCTGCGCAGGGCCTTCTCGACGCGCTCGTCCATGTCGCCTTTGAAGCGGTTTAGCCGCAGACCGAAGGCGACGTTGTCGTAGATGCTCATCGAGAATGGGTTCGGCTGCTGAAACACCATGCCGATGTAACGCCGGACCAGCACAGGGTCAACCGACTTGTCATAGATGTCTTGACCGTGATATGTCACGCTTCCTTCGAAGCGAAACACCGGGATTAGATCATTCATCCGGTTGAGGCTACGCAGCACGGTACTCTTGCCGCAGCCCGATGGCCCAATAAAACCGGTAATCTTATTCTTCTCGATCGGCACGATGCTGTTTCGCACCGCCAGGAAGTCGCCGTAGTAGATCTTCTTCAAGCGACAATCCATCACGACGTCTTTCGGGTCGACCGACCATGCCGCAGCCTGGCTGGTCACTGCATCTGCAGTCGCGTTCATAATTGAGCTACCTCATCAAGCGAAATCAGTACTTCTGCCGGCCGAGAACGCGGGCCAGAATGTTGAACACAAGGATAATCAGCACCAGCACCAGCGAGGCCGTCCAAGCCAGCTCGATCTGGTTGTCATAGGGCATGCCAGAAAAGTTATAGATCAAGATTGACAGGGATGAGGTTGGCTCACCCAAGCCTTCCCAGCCGCTGATGTAGTAAGTGCTGAATAGCGCCGTGAAGAGTAAGGGAGCCGATTCACCTGCAGCGCCAGCCACCGCCAACAGCACTCCGGTGATCACCCCAGGCAGGCCGGTGGGCAGGGTGACCTTGCTGATCACCTGCGCCCGGGTACAGCCCATGCCATAGGCGGCATCTTTCATCTTCTGCGGGACCTGTTTCAGGGCCTCTTCCGCGGTCAGAATCACGGTTGGCAGCATCAGCACCGCCAGCGCGATGCCTCCCGCCCAGGCGGAATAGCTCTTCATCGCGATGACCAGCACCGCATAGACAAAGACGCCTGCCAGGATCGACGGAAAGCCAGTCAGCACCTTCGCTAGAAACCGGGCGATATTGGCCAGCTTGCTATGCGGGTCGATCTCGGCCAGATAGAGTGCGGCGAGGATACCGATCGGGATGCTGATCGCAGAACCGATCCCAACCATCACCGCCGTACCGACAATCGCCGGGCCGATGCCGCCACCGACCTCAAACGCAGCGGGCGGCAGCTCAGTCAGGGTCTCCCAGCTGATGCGGGCCCCTCCCTCGGTGATGAGCATGTAGAGCACCGAGAACAAGGGCAGCGAGGCCAGGATCGCAAGTAGCCAGGTGATGCCTGTGTAGATACGGCTCTTGAGCCCACGACCCTCGAACACCGAGCCCTTGAGCTGCGGCAGGGACGCCAGATCCTGCTCGAGGACCGCTTCACTGATGTTACTGGTCATGGGCTATCTCCCCTCGAACTTGCGCGTTGCGGCCTTCATGATCCAGAGGCCGAAGATGTTCACCAGCAGGGTGATCGCCAGCAGCGCCAGCGCGGCGTACATCAGCGCCTGCACCTCAATAGGACCCGCCTCAGGGAAGCTTGATGCGAGCAGCGACGCCAGTGTGTTGGCCGGGGCAAACAGCGACAGACTGATCTGGTTTGAGTTACCGATCAGCATCGCCAGTGCCATGGTCTCACCGAGCGCACGACCGAAGCCGAGCACCAGTGCCGCCAGGATGCCGCTCGATGCGCTCGGCAGCATAACCTTCAGGATCGCCTCCCAACGCGTGGTGCCCATGCCATAGGCCGCCTCTTTGACCTTGTAAGGGACGCGTTTGAACGCATCCACCGAGATCGCCGCAACCGTCGGTAGAATCATCACGGCCAGCACCAACGCCGCAGGGGCCATTCCAGGGCCACTCAACGAGGTGCCGAAAAAGGGGAACCAGCCAAGGGTGTCGTGCAACCAGTTGGCCCCAGGACGAATCAGCGGGATCAGTACGTAGATGCCCCAGAGCCCGTAAACCACCGATGGGATTGCCGCAAGCATCTCGACGATGGTGCGGAAGACATTCGAGACGCGATGATCGAGAAAGTCCTGAGTCAGGAAGATCGCGATCGCAACGCCCAGTATACCGCCGAGCAGCAAGGCCAATAGCGAGCTGTAGAGCGTGCCCCAGATCTCGGGCAGGATGCCGAATTGTTTCGCCTGAACATCCCAAGTCGTGCTGTAAAGAAATTTGACGCCAAACTCGAGCATGGCCGGGAAGGCCTGGCGACCGAGCTCGAAGACGATATAGACCACTAACAAAAGGATAACCGCGGCGGCGGCCCAAACCACCGCTCGCAGCGCTTTATCCGCGCCATAGTCAACCGCCGACGGAGGGCCGCAGACCTTGGTGACGACATGAGCGAAAGGGTTGGAAGCCATAATAGATGCGCCGTTCTTGAAATCATCAAACAGCCGGCAGCCGGTGCGACACCATCGTCCACCGGCGCCGGCTTTGCCTCAATAAAGCCTTAGGCGGAAACGCCCTATTTCGGGCCGCCAACCAGCTTCATGGCCTCTTCAACCTTCGCCTTGACACTCTCAGGCAGCGGGATGTAGCCCATCTTCGGCGCATCCTTCTGGCCCTCGGTCAGGCCGTACTCGACGAAATCACGCAGCACCTTCGCCTTCTCCTCGTCTTGGTGCTGGTACATCAGCATCCAGGTGAAGGTAGCAATTGGATAGGCCTCGTCACCGGCCGGATCGCTGACCCAAACGCGCAGGTCCGGGGTGCCCTTGTATCCAGGTAGATCGGAGGTTGGGAACTCGGCGCTAGCCAGGGCAGCCTTGCCGCTCTCTTCGCCGGGCTTGACAAAGTTGCCGGCCTTGTTCTGCAAGATCGCCATCGGCTGGCCGGTCGCCTCAGCATAGCCGTATTCGATGTAGCCAATCGCACCCGGGGTCTGCTTGATCATCGCAGCGACACCGTCGTTCTTCGGCGCACCCACGAAGCTCTTCGGCCAGTTTACACTCTTGCCGTGACCGACCTCCTTCTTGAAGGCTTCACTGACGGCAGCCAGGTGACCGCTGAACACATAGGTGGTACCCGACGAGTCTGAGCGACGCACAACAGTGATCTTGTCGTCTGGCAGGTCGATATCGGGATTGGCCTTGGCGATGCGCTCGTCCTTCCAGGAGTCGAGCTTGCCGAGGAAGATGTCGGTCATTACATCGCGCGGCAGCTTGAGTTCGGGGTTGCCAGGCAGGTTGTAAGACAGCACGACCTCACCGGCGGTCATCGGCAGCAGCACTACGCCCTTGTCGGTCGGCACCTTGCTGATCTCTTCATCATTCATCGCCGCATCGCTCGCGGCAAAGTCGACCGTCTCGGCGATGAAGGCACGGATACCGGCGCCACTACCAACAGCCTGGTACTGAACGCGAACGCCCTTGGTCTTCTGGCTAAAGTCCTTCGCCCACTTGGCGTAGAGCGGGAACGGGAAGCTTGCGCCAGAGCCGTTAACGGTGGTTTCGGCGCTGAGCGAGGACGAGAAGGCAAAGATCGAAAGGGAGCCGGCGAGCGCGGCCGTCTTCAATGCATGCTGAAGCGTCATAGGGGTCTCCTAGAGTCGTGATACGGAGGATCGGGAGTACGAAGACTCGGGCCTCAGGTGAGGCGTCGCTATTGTGGACGGCGGATGCCTTAACTATGTGAATTTTTGATTACGCAGGCCAAATTCGGGCTCGGCATCGACCTTGACTCAGACTCAGCTTGCCCCGAAAGCGAGGGCTGGTCGCGGGAGCCATAGAACGTCGGCAGATCAAAATCTGGTCTGGCATCGCGCATGCTTTCTGTGTGGCGGGGAGCCAACTCGGGCCTGTTGCTTTAGCTTCAGGTGGGGGTCTCAGCCGGTGCAGCATCGGTGCCTATGAGCCACATTGGGGCTTTGCACCAACCGTCACGGTCGGGACTCGGGACTCCCCTTAACGTCTCAAAGCCTGAATCAACGAAACCTGATCAACAAAAGAGGAGACGAAACATGGCAGATATCCGAAAGGTTATCGACAATCCTGATACGTCGAGTCCGCGGCGCACCGACCGCGAGGTCGAGCTCGAGAACTGGACCCCGGAGGAAGGGCGCCGCACTGCCGAGTCGCTGGGCATCGAGATGAGCGACGAGCATTGGCAGATCATCGAGCGATTGCGAGCCTATTATCGCGACCATGGCATGCCGGAAAGTGGTCGGAATCTTTCTGACTTGCTCGATGCCGAATTCGCCGAGCAGGGTGGGCGACGTCATTTGCGCCGACTCTTCCCGGAGGGGCCGGTCCTCCAGGGGCTCAAGATCGCCGGTCTGCCAGTCCCGCCCTACACCGAGGACGAGGGTTTCGGTGTCGCTCGCTGACGTAGCTTGATTCCGCCGCGACCTGCGACATCGTTCCGCACAGTCCTTTGAGCGCGCTGGTTTGGCACTGCGAGGTACAAATCCATGTCCAGCTTTACCGTCCAAGAGGTGTTGCGCCATCCGCGCGCCGAGGTCTTCGACCTCGTTGCGGACATCGAGCGCTATCCGGAGTTCGTTCCCGGCTGGAAGGAGGCACGGGCGCTGTGGGAAGACAAAGACCACCGATCTGTGGAGCAGGTCGTCGGATTCCACGCCTTTGTCTAGCGCTTTCGCACCGAGGCGGTGCTGGAGCGCCCGAACCGGATCGATATCGAGGGCGGGGGTGGACCTGTACGTCGGTTGCATCAGATCTGGCGGTTCGAGGAGCGCTCGCCAAGCGAAACCTTGGTGGAGCTCTGGACCGACTACAAGCTCGCAGGCGGCCCAGCAGCCGCCGCTGCTGGGCCATTCTTCGAGCGCCGCACCGAAGAGGTTGTCGCGGCCTTTCGTCGGCGCGCAGATGCCCTGCTCGGCTCCAGCGCCTGATGCGCTGACCGCATCGCTGTCGTTGTCGGTCGGCAACGGTTCCAACACAGACTGCGAGTGCCCCGATCCAAGCCAGCCCCTTGAAGTAAGCGGCCCAGAATTAGCGCCCTAGAATCAGCGACCTGGTGATCGTGATAGCCTCGCCGAGTGCTTCCGGTCGCGGCCAGTACCCAGGCTCACCCGTTGCAGCGCTCGGTTTTCCGCTGCGGCGAGATGACCTCTGTGCGAAAATCCGCGGCCTCAGCCCATCCTGACCCCAACCAAGCCATCACCCCCGCTGTGCCCCAAGAATTGATCGCCCGTCGCAACGACGTCTCTGCCCCGCCCCTTGACTCGGCCGGTGCCAGAGCGGCTGATGCTGAGCACCACTCAGTGCTGACACCACCGCTGCCCGAGCGAATCGGCGAGCGTCTGCTCTGGGGTCGACTCTATGGCGCCGCGCCGGCACTCGCGATCGCCGAGGCAGCTCGCCGCGGCCAAGCACCGCTGCTGTGCGTCACGCCTGACATGCCTTCGGCGGTGCGTCTGAGCGAAGCATTGCACTTCTTCCTCGACCAAACCGATACCGGTGAAGATCTGACCGACAGCTCGGGCGGTGCGCAGACACAGCCGGTTCCAGTGCTCGGCTTCCCGGATTGGGAGACGCTGCCCTACGACGTCTTCTCGCCCTTGCCGGAGCTGGTGTCCGAACGGCTGCTGACGCTGCATCGGCTGCCGCAGCTCAGGCGCGGGGTGTTGGTGGTGCCCGTCGGCACGCTGATGCAACGGCTGCCGCCACCGGACTACGTCGATGGCCAATCGCTGGTGCTGAGCGCTGGCGACCGGCTCGATCTGGAGCGCACCCGTGATCGTCTGACCCGCGCCGGCTATCAGTACGTCTCGCAGGTCATCGCCCATGGCGAGTTCGCGGTGCGCGGCGCGCTGCTCGATATCTTCCCGATGGGGAGTCGCGAGCCATTGCGCATCGACCTGTTCGATGACGAGGTCGAGTCGATCCGCACCTTCGATCCGGATAGCCAGCGCTCGATCGCCAAGCTCGAGCAGGTGCGCATGCTGCCCGCACGCGAGTATCCATTCACCGAGGAGGCCATCGCCAGTTTTCGCCAACGCTGGCGCGCCACCATCGACGCCGATCCCAAGGCCAGCCTGATCTATCGCGAGGTCTCCGAAGGCCGCGCGCCGGGCGGCCTCGAATACTATCTGCCGCTGTTCTTTGATCAGACCGCAACCCTCTTCGACTACCTACCGATTGGCGCGCTGCTGTTCGAGCCGGAAGGCGCACGCGAGGCTGCCGAGGCGCGTTTCGATGACATCAGCGCTCGTTACGAGCAGCGCCGACACGACATCGAGCGGCCCTTGCTACCCCCACAGCGGATCTATCTCAGCCCGGACGAGCTCGCCGGCCAGCTCAACGCGCTGCCGGGCGTGCGCTGGCAGAGCGCCGAATGGCCTGAGCGACGCAAGGGGTTCGCCGAGGTCTGCAACTTTGCCACCAGCCGACCACCAGCGCTGGCGATCCAGGCCCGCGCCGCCGATCCAGCCGCGGCGCTAAAGGCCTTTCTCGGCGCGACGACCGGCGACCTGGAGACGAGCACGGAGCGGGCTCTGGCTCAGGACCACAGCGACGATCATAGCCAGGATCACAGCCAGGACCGCCGCCAAGAACTGGCCCAAGCGCACCGGATACTCTTCGTCGCCGAGAGCACCGGCCGGCGCGAGATGCTGCTCGACAACCTGCATGGCTTTGGCATCCAGCCGAAGCCCGTGGACGGCTGGCTCGATTTCCTCACCGGCACGGACCCGCTCGCGATCACCGTCGCCCCTCTCGAGGAGCCGCTACTGCTGCCGGCCATGACCGATCCGCGCCGCAGCCCAGGCTCCGACCAGCCGGCGCTCGCACTGCTCACCGAGACCCAGCTCTATGGCGAGCGCGTGCGCCAGGAGCGCCGACGCAAGATCCGCGAGCGCGATGGCGAGGCGGTGGTGCGCAACCTCACCGAGCTGGTCGAAGGGGCGCCGGTGGTGCATGAGGAGCATGGCGTCGGTCGCTTCCTCGGGCTGCAGACCATCGATATCGGCGGCACCGCGGCCGAATTCCTCGCCCTCGAGTACGCCCGGGGCGATAAGCTCTATGTCCCGGTCAGCTCGCTGCACCTGATCTCGCGCTATACCGGCGCCGAGCCCGAGCAGGCGCCGCTGCATCGGCTCGGCAGTGATCAGTGGGAGAAGGCCAAGCGCAAGGCCGCCGAGAAGGTCCATGATGTCGCCGCCGAACTGCTCGACATCTATGCCCGCCGCGCCGCCCGACAGGGCGTGTCGTTTCCGACCCCAGGGCCCGAGTACGACGCCTTCGCGACCGCTTTTGCCTTCGAGGAAACCCCGGATCAGCAGCGCGCGATCGAGGCCATCCTCTCCGACATGGCCGACCCCAAGCCGATGGACCGCGTGGTCTGTGGCGACGTCGGCTTCGGCAAGACCGAGGTCGCGATGCGCGCCGCCTTCGTCGCCGTCAACGCCGGCAAGCAGGTCGCGCTTCTGGTGCCGACCACGTTGCTCGCGCAGCAGCACTTCCAGAACCTCTCCGACCGCTTCGCCGACTGGCCGATCAAGGTCGAGAGCCTGTCGCGCTTCAAGACCGCCAAGGAGATCAAGACGATCATGGATGGGCTCGCTGCCGGCACCGTCGATATCGTCGTCGGCACCCACAAGCTGCTGCAGCCCTCGGTCAAGTTCAAGAACCTGGGGCTGGCGATCATCGACGAGGAGCACCGCTTCGGCGTCCGCCACAAGGAGCAGCTCAAGAGCCTGCGCGCCGAGGTCGACGTGCTCACCCTCACCGCCACCCCGATCCCGCGCACGCTCAACATGGCCATGGCCGGGATGCGCGATCTCAGCATCATCGCCACGCCGCCGGTCGAGCGCCATCCGATCAAGACCTTCGTCTCGACCTGGAACGACGCGCTGATCCGCGAGGCCTGTCAGCGCGAGATCAACCGCGGCGGCCAGGTCTACTTTCTGCACAACGAGGTCGAGACCATCGAGAACATGGCGCAGAAGCTCGAGGCGCTAG
>NZ_JBUDPI010000055.1:0-14672 GCF_054919635.1 Halochromatium sp.
ACCACCGGTTCCAGATCCTCGGCCCAGCGTCGTCCGCTGAGCAGCAGCTTGCTGGCATCGAGCTGCCAGGTTCGGCGCACCTCGGTATCGACCAACGTCTCCGGACCGCGGCCGTAGGGTGCCTGCTCGGCCTGCGCAACCAGCTGCTCGGCCTGCGCTGGCAGCAACGGCAGCGCGATTGGGCCAACGCCCTGCACCTGGAGCTGGAACGGATGCATATCCAAGGTGCCGCTGGCATAGAAGTCACCAGGATGCTGGACCTGGGACAGAATGGCTTCGATCTGCTCGGCAAGATGAGGCACGGGACTCCCTCCGATGCTAGGTTGCTTGGGTGGTTCCTAAAGACGCCTCGGCAGGATACTCGATCTGCCCTTCGCTGCGGCTGGGGCTATCGGATACGATGCCTCGACCACGCCGCAGCAACCGGAGGTCTGATGACACAACACCAAGATACCCACTCAGTGCTGATGGGCTACCTGCTCTGGATCTTCGGATTCATGGGTGCCCACAGGTTTTACTACGGTAAGCCGATCACCGGGACGATCTGGTTCTTCACGCTGGGACTGTTGTTCATCGGCTGGATCATCGACCTGATCCTGATTCCAGGCATGAGCCATCAGGCGGACCGGCGCTTTGTTGCTGGCCCGAAGAGCTACAACGTCAGCTGGATTCTGCTGACCTTCCTCGGCCTGCTCGGCATCCATCGGTTCTATCTCGGCAAGTGGCTCACCGGCCTGATCTGGCTGCTCACTGGTGGACTCTTCCTGCTCGGCTACCTCTACGATTATTGGACGTTGAACGAGCAGATCGATGAGGTGAACGGCGACCTGAGATAGCCCAGTCTTCGATGATCGCTGATCCTCTAGCCTTGTAGCTAGCGCAACAGGTACTCCGGGCGAAAGCCCCATTGCGATGGGTCCTCGGCATCGATGATGCGATCCTGTCCGTAGGCCGTTGGGCGCGAGAGGTCGAGGTCTTGCGGCATCAGGCGTCGACGGGTATTGATGTCGTAGACGAGCCGAACCACGGGCTTGAGGAGATGCTCGCGGCCGGTCTCTACGACCACGGCTAGGCGCTCGCTCTCAAGCCGCACCAGGGTGCCAATGGGGTAGATGCCGACACAGCGAATGAACTGCTGCACCAGCGTTCGATCGAATTGCTGCGGACTCCACTGCAAGAGGTTGCGCAGAGCCTCATTGGGCGGCATGGCGTCGTGATAGACACGCTTGGTCGTCAAGGCGTCATAGACATCAATAATGGCTGCCATCTGGCCGAAGCGTGAGATCGACTGGCCCGGCTTGCCCTCTGGATAGCCGCTTCCATCGATGCGCTCATGGTGCTCGATGACAACATCAAGGGCGGTTGCTGAGATGCCAGAGGTCTTCGCCAACAGCTCATGTCCATGGGCCACGTGCCGGCGAATGATCTTGAACTCGTCCTCCGTCAGCCTCCCCGGCTTATTGAGAATGGTATCTGGGATTCGGCTCTTGCCAACATCGTGCAGGAGTGCACCTAAGCCGATCTCCTCGATGGCCGCCCCCTCCAGCCCAAGCGAGCGGGCGAAGGCAATCATCAGGACGCTAACGTTGATAGAGTGCTCGAAGGTGTAGAGATCAACCGAACGGATGCGATTAAGTCCCAGTAGGGCATCCTGATTTCGCACGATCGAGGCGACGGTTTGACTGATCAGCTCACGGGCGGGATTGAGCTCGATCTGCCGGCCGAGACGCACATCGTCCATGATCTGCTCAGTGACGCGGCTCGCTTCACGTAGGATCTTTCGCGCCCGTCCGCGCTCTTCAGCGAGCGTTGTCGCTTGGAACGCTGGCGGTCGCTGCCGTGCAGTGGCATCGAGCGCAGGCTTGAGATCCTTGGCCGCCAGGTCCTTGGTCACCTGAGCGGCACTCGGGGCACTCGGGGCGTCGCGCCCGAGACTGGTGTCAATATCGACCTCTGTGACACCAAGCTCGCGGATGCGGCTGATTTGATCGTTGCCTTCGAGCCAGAAACGATTACGCAAGAAGGGATGGTTGATCCAGTCGCGGTTCAGGCTGTGCACATACATGCCGAGGCGAAGCTGCTCGACTGGAATACGTTTGATCAAGGCGACCCGCTCCCTTTGCCTCAAGCTGCGCGCCGAAGGGGCGCACGGAAGTGAGCACCTTAATCGATCGCGTTATCCGGCGTGATACCGGATCAGCTATTACTGAGTAAGTCTTGGTCTATAGGGCAGTCCGTGCCCGATGTCAACGATAGCGACCGACCATCCCGAATGCGTCTGGGAAAATTGCTGAGGGAGGCGTTGTAACAGCCGGCCTCAGAACAGGACGCTGCAGGGTGTCAGACACTGAGGTCGATCTGCTGCGTGGTGCTGACGGTATCGTCAGTGCGAAGGTAAAGGCCTGTCGAGCGCACCGCGCCGAGGTCTGAGTTTTCCTGCCCTCTGAGCTCAAACGGAGTCGCAACACTGGAGGTGGAGACGGCAGCAACGCCTGCTTCCTCGAGCGTCAAGAGCTGACCGGGACCACCAGCCTCAGGCAGCCAGAGATAGAGCTGGTCGGTGGCGGAGTCAGCGTCATCAATCCAACTATTTCCGTCGTCGTCGATCGCCTTCAGATCAGCGTAGCCATTGCCACTCAGCGCACCGAACAGCTCCGAGCCATCGTTGACCTCGCCGTAATCGTTACGATCATAGACGAGGAAGCCGCTCCCATTGGCCAGCAGCGGCAGCGCCTCGAGCTCACCATCGCCATTCAGGTCGAACTCGAAGCGTTGATCCTGTAGCTGCGCAGAGGCGCCAGGGAAATTGATCACGATGGGGTCTTCGCGTTTGGCTGCTGGCCCCATCTGGATCTCGAGATGGCTTTCTTCCCGATAAGAACGCTGCATGCCCAACTCGACGGCGAACCGAATATTCTTACCGTCCGCGGTGCGGATCACACCCTCAGCGGAAAAATGGGTGGCTTCATGCTCTTCCAGCGTGTGGGTGCGCTCGTAATGGAGGGAAACGCCCGGCTGACCGCGGTGCTCGGCAAAGGACATCGCGTTGGGCTCAGCCGTATTGGATTTCAGCGCTTTACCGGAGTCGCACTGCTCAGGCCGGCAGTCCTTGCTGTCGATCAAGCGTATCCGCTTGCCGGTGAGATACTCCACCAGGGCAATCAGCAACTGGTTGCCCGGATCATTGCGGGCCTCCTCAGCGGCCGACTCGATGGCATCGGCAGTAGCCTGGCCTTTGCCCTCGGCGTTTCCGATCTCGCCGGTGGCCCGCTCAGCGGCGGCGAGGGCTCGCCCTTCGCTCGAGAGCATAACGGCCACAGCACCGGCTTCTCGCCGAGGCCCCGATCGCTCTTGTCCGGCTTCAGTCGGAATGGCTCGAGCACGGCCGTTGATCTCGAGTCGTTCAGTCATGGTCTCTACCCGGCTATAGCGATGGGAGGAAGCCAAGCTCAATTCGCTACTGACGACGTTCATGATGACCTCGGTGCGCTCAAGGCGAGGAAAAACCGACCCTTATTTCTGATTTATCGGTCGCCGGAGCGAAAAGTTTAGCGCCGCTTCCACTACTCGACGGTGCGGGCAATGACCGTGCCGCCGCAGGCCGCGAAGCACTCGCGATAATTCTGATCGCACTCGCTCGTGCTATTGTAGGGGCAGGGCGTGGGGCTGACGCAGTGCTTAGCACCACTCTCTTTGCAGGCGTTGTAGTTCTGCTGCATTGCGTTGTAGTTGTTTTGGCACTGTTGATTGACCATCTGTTTCATCTGCCGGCAGTTGGTTGCCGCATTCTGGCATTGGGTGGCGCAGATCCGACCCTCGCGGGATTCCGGCGGCACGAAATCGTAGACGATCTGAGGGCCGCAGCCCGTAAGCCCTGCAAGGGCGATCCATAGACCTGCCATCAAGACCAACCGGCGACCAATCATTGCCAACCCAGGTTTCCGACAATGCATCATTCCCACTCTCCAACCGAATCAATTGCTACAGTCGCTACAAGCGACGACGCCCACACCTAAGTTGCCTGCGCGAGCGAGGCAACGCGATGGCCGCCGTAGCTTACTCCCTCAGCCGATCCTCGCGCAGCGCAGTTGAAGGACGAGGCTCAGGCCGCGTTGTCTTCAATCAGGACCTCATAGCGGCGCGCTTGGCCCTCGAGACGGCGGATGCTGCCGGTGCGCAGCGGGAAGCGCCCCGTCGCTCGGTCTCGGAAGTACAGCTGCAGGGACTCATGAATCACCGGGAAGGCGATCTCATCCCAGGGGATCTCAGACTCGCTCATCAACTGCGTCTCCAAGCTCTCAGCGCCGGGTCCGTACTCTGGAGCCGGCAAACGCGCCCGGAATAGCATGTAGACCTGATTGATGTGAGGCAGATTGAACAGCGCGTACAGGGCGCCGACCTCAACCTGCGCTTGGGCTTCTTCGAGGGTCTCGCGCGCCGCCCCCTGTTGCACGGTCTCCCCGTTCTCCATGAACCCGGCTGGCAGCGTCCAGAGCCCATAACGAGGCTCGATGGCGCGCTTGCAGAGCAGTAACTGGTCTCCCCACTCCGGGATGCAGCCGACGACGATCTTCGGGTTTTGGTAGTGGATGGTGCCGCACTCGGCGCAGACGTGCCTTGGCATGTTGTCACCCTCGGGCACGGTAAGGGTGACGCCTGACCCACATTGGCTGCAATATCGCATTCGTTACACTCTCGGATTTGCCTTCCAGCATTCTACGCGCTCGTCACGGCCACTTCGGCGTCGCTGTCACCACAGAGTCATATCTTCGTCTGCGTCAACGCATTACCATTGGGATCACAAGCGCTCGGCGCCATACCTCCATGCGCCGGCTCCCGACCAGACTCCCGGCTCAACCAGCCCCCGACCCAGAAGGAAGACCCCGTTCATGGCCGCTACGCCCTATCGCACACAAGCCGGAGACTGGGGACTTTCCGGCGCGACCTTCGCCGACAATGGCGTCAACTTTTGCTGTTTCTCCCGCCATGCCACCAAGGTCGAGCTACTCCTGTTCGAGCGGGAAGACAGTCGCGAGCCGTTCCAGATCATTGAACTGGACCCCAAGGTCAACCACACCTTCTTCTTTTGGCACGTGCTGGTTGAAGACCTACCGGACGGCATCTGCTACGGCTGGCGTATCGACGGCGTCAATGACACGCGCGAGAGCGGCTGCCGCTACGATCCAGACAAGCTGTTGCTCGATCCCTGGTGCACCGCCGTCAGTGACAGGCTCTGGGATCGTGCCGCCGCCAGCCGCCCCGGCTGCAATCTGGCCACGGCGATGCGCTCGGTGCTGATCCGCGACGAGTACGACTGGGAGGGCGATCAGCATCTCCATGTGCCGCTCACCGAAGCCGTCATCTACGAGCTTCACGTCGGCGGCTTCAGCCGGCACCCCTCTGCAGATACCCAGTATCCAGGCACCTTTCGCGCCATCATTGAGAAGATTCCTTACCTCACCGAGCTTGGCATCACTCACATCGAGCTGCTGCCGGTGATGGCCTTCGACCTGCAGGACGTGCCACCGAAGACCGCGCAGATGGGACTGGAGAACTTCTGGGGCTATAGCACGCACAGCTTCTTCGCACCGCATCCGCACTATGCCTGCGACCCGCGCCGGGCGCGCGACGAGTTCCGGGATATGGTCAAGGCGCTGCATCGCGCCGGCATCGGGGTCATTCTCGATGTGGTCTATAACCACACCGCCGAGGGCGGCGTCGATGGCCCGATTATCAGCTTCAAGGGCATGGGCAACGAGATCTTCTACCACCTCGACTTCGATGACCGCAGCCAGTATCGCGACTACACCGGTTGCGGCAACACGGTGAACTGCAACCATCCGCTGGTGACGCGATTCCTGATCGACTCGCTACATTACTGGGCGCATGACATGCACGTCGATGGCTTCCGCTTCGACCTCGCCAGTGCCATGGCTCGCGGTGAAGACGGCAATCCACAGTATCACGCACCGGTGCTCTGGTCGGTGGAGCTCTCGCCCGAGCTCGGTCGCGCCCACATCATTGCCGAGGCCTGGGACGCCGCTGGGCTCTATCAGGTCGGCGACTTCCCGGGCTTCCGCTGGGCCGAATGGAATGGCCACTATCGTGACGTAATACGCGCCTTTGTGCGCGGTGATGGCGGGCTGATCGGCGACGTCGCAACCCGCATCGCGGGCTCGAGCGACCTCTACCAGAGTCGCGGCCGTCGCCCGGCCAACTCGATCAACCTGATCAGCTGCCATGATGGCTTCACGCTCCATGATCTGGTCAGCTACAACGACAAGCACAATGACGCCAATGGCGAGGACAACCGCGATGGCCATGATCACAATCTGAGCTGGAACGGCGGCGTCGAAGGCCCGACCGACGATCAAGACATCTTGGCGCTACGCCAACAACAGGCGCGTAACTTCATGGCCCTGCTGCTGCTCAGCCAGGGTGTGCCCATGCTGCTAGCCGGTGACGAGCTCTTGCGCACCAAGCAGGGCAATAACAACACCTACTGTCAAAACAACGAGCTGTCCTGGATCGATTGGCGCTTAGTCGATGAGAATCGCGCGATGTTCGACTTTACCCGCGCGATGATCGCCTTTCGTCATCGACACGCAACCTTGCGACGCAATCGGTTCCTCACCGGTCAACCTGAGCATGACGGCGGCATCCCGGATATCCGCTGGCATGGGAGCAAGCTCGATAAGCCGCTCTGGGATGATCCAGGCACCCGTGTGCTCGCCTTCACCTTGGCCGGCCTCGAGCCCGATGAGCCGCATCTGCATGTGATGATGAACATGTCGAAGGAGCCAATGACGTTCGCGCTGCCCCCGGTGCCAGGCCGGCGCTGGCACATGGCGATCGATACGGCGCGTGCGCCTTACATCTGGCAGACCCACGATCAGCAGCGCCTCGACCGTGACGAGCTCCATGCGCAGGCCCGCAACGTCATCGTCCTGGAGGCTCGCTGACAGAGCCCCCTTCCTTCATTGATTACCCTCGGCAGCAACCACGACAGAGAGGACATGCCAGCATGCAACTCGGAATGATCGGTCTCGGGCGCATGGGCGCCAACATGGTGCAGCGACTGATGCGCGCAGGCCATGACTGCGTTGTCTATGACACCAATCTCGAAACGGTGGCGGAGCTTGAAAAGGAAGGTGCAACCGGCAGCAAGGACATCGCTGACTTCTGCGCTAAGCTCAGCAAGCCGAGAGCGGCCTGGGTGATGGTGCCGGCCGCTGTGGTGGACAAGGTCATCGATCTCCTCGAGCCACACCTTGAGCCGGGCGACATGATCATCGATGGCGGAAACTCTTACTACAAGGACGATATCCGCCACGCCAAACGGCTCCATGCGAAGGGCATCCAGTTCGTCGACTGCGGCACCAGCGGCGGCGTGTTCGGGCTCGAGCGCGGTTACTGCCTCATGATCGGCGGTGACGATGCCGCCGTCGAGCACCTCGATCCAGTGTTCGCGGCACTCGCACCAGGCGCTGGCGAGATCGAGCGCACCATCGGCCGCAGCGGCGAGCACGATCGCGCCGAGCTCGGCTATCTGCACTGCGGGCCGAACGGCGCAGGGCACTTCGTGAAGATGGTCCACAACGGGATCGAATACGGCCTCATGGCGGCCTACGCCGAGGGATTGAACATCCTCAAGCACGCCGGTGTCGGCCGTGCCGATCATGAGGTCGACGCCGAGACCGCACCGCTGTCCGATCCCGAGTTCTACCAGTACGAGCTGGACCTTCCGCGCATCGCCGAGGTCTGGCGGCGTGGCTCCGTGGTCTCCTCCTGGCTGCTTGATCTCACGGCCAACGCCCTCTACGGCGACCCGGAGCTCAAGACCTTCGGTGGGCGCGTCTCTGATTCCGGCGAGGGCCGTTGGACCAGCATCGCCGCGATCGAGACCGGCGCACCAGCGCCAGTGCTGACCACGGCACTCTATGAGCGGTTCAGCTCCCGTGGCGAGGCCGAGTTCGCCAACCAGCTGCTCTCGGCGATGCGCTTCCAGTTCGGTGGACACCACGAGAAGCCGGAGGCCTGATGGAACCGCAAAGCATGTCCCTGAGCCAAACCGGCTTCAACACCGCGCCGCCGGCCCCGCCCAACGTCATGATCATCTTCGGCGCCGGTGGCGATCTGACCAAGCGCAAGCTGATCCCGTCGCTCTATCACCTCTGGTCCGCTGGCCTGCTGCCAGAGAGCTTTGTCATGCTCGGCCTTGATCGGCTCGACCATGACGACGCAAGCTTTCGGGCCATGATGTCTGAGCACCTGCACGAGACCTCCGGCACCGGGTTTAGTCCGGAGACCTGGAAAGAGCTCGAAGAGCGCATCCACTACATGAAGATCGACATGCTCGCCGGATTGGAGTACGAGCGTCTGTGTGAGAACCTGAGTCGTATCGACGCCGAGCGCGGTACCGAAGGCAATTATCTGTTCTATCTCGCCATTCCGCCGAGCATGTTCGGCAGCGTCACCGACCACCTAGGCGAGGTCGGGCTGTTGCATGAGACCGACGACGACTGGCGCCGGGTGATCATCGAGAAGCCGTTTGGGCGTGATCTCGACTCGGCGATCGCCCTCAACGAGGATCTGCACCGCAATATGGACGAGGAGCAGATCTACCGGATCGACCACTATCTGGGTAAGGAAACGGTCCAGAACATCATGGTCTTCCGTTTCGCCAATAGCTTCATCGAGCCGCTCTGGAATCGAAATCACATCGACCATGTGCAGATCACCGTGGCCGAATCGGTCGGCGTCGAGCACCGCGGCGCCTACTACGAGGAGGCCGGCGCGCTACGTGACATGATGCCGAACCACCTGCTCGTGCTGCTCGGCTTTCTGGCGATGGAACCACCGAACTCGTTCGACGCCAAGGCGATGCGCGATGAGGTGAACAAGGTCCTGGATGCGATCGAGCCGCTGACCCCGGAACAGGTACTGACGAACGCGGTGCGCGGCCAGTATGGCGCTGGCGCCATGCCCGATGGCGTGCAGGTCAAGGCCTACCGCAGCTCCCCCGGGGTCAAGCCCGACTCGCACACCGAGACCTTCGCCGCACTCAAGCTGACCATGGATAACTGGCGCTGGGCCGGGGTGCCCTTCTATCTGCGCACCGGCAAGCGGCTCACTGCGCAGTACACCGAGGTGGCCATCCACTTCAAGAAGGCCCCGACCATCATGTTCCAGGACACCGAGGTCGACGAGCTTGAGGCCGACATGCTGGTCCTGCGCATCCAGCCCAACGAAGGCATCCAGATGAGCTTTGGCGCCAAGGTGCCTGGACCGACGATGAAGATCGGCACCGTCAACATGGACTTCTGCTACGAGGACTATTTCGGCAATAAGCCGGCGACCGGCTACGAGACCCTGATCTACGACTGCATGAAGGGCGACGCGACCCTGTTCAAGCATGCCGATACGGTCGAGAAGGGCTGGGAGATCGTGCAATCAGTGATCGACGTCTGGGCCGCCCTGCCACCGCGGGAGTTCCCGAACTATGCGGCAGGGACCTGGGGACCAGCGGCTGCCGGCGATATGATCAAGCGTGATAAGCGACAGTGGCGGCGGATCGAGACGCCGAAGGCGCATTCACGCAGCGGAGCGAGCGATTGCGGCGGCTAGTAGACGCTGGTTTCAGCCTTGAGCGCTGATCCACATCAGCGCTGGCGGCTCATCGGCAGCCAAGGTCTCTGGTAGCAGCAGCATGCCAGCTTCGGATCGCCAAGCGAGCACCACGCCTGAGCCGACGCCGTCGCGCCGAGGAGGGCCGTGGCGCTTGCGCAGCTCATCAAGCAGCACCTGATGCCAGCGCCCCCGGTAGTCGATGCGGACCGCGTTCAGTCGACCCTCATCCCAGTACAGCTCGGCGCTTCGGGCTGGAACCCCGTTGAACGACCCGATCTCAGCCGCGCAACGGCGGCTACCGAGCGGTCCCGGCTGATCCACGCAGGTGAACTCGATGCGCGAGAACTGTGACAACAGCGTCGTCTCCTCTAACCCCGGGCGCAGGTTTGCAACAGCGAGATTGAATGGTTGATGACCGAGCAGATGCAGCAGAAAGAGATCGCTGCGGCGTTTCCCGTCCTCGGTCAGCACGAGCCAGATGAAGGGTCCAGCGACCACGCACATGGCCAGGATCAGCTTATAGGTCTTCGGTAGCTTCAGGTTCATGGGGGCTTGGCGGCGGAATTCGGTCCTGTCAGTGATGCGCTGGAGCTGAGCGCTGATAGGTGCCGATCAGCGCCGCCTGCTCGATGACATGTCCCCGCATCGCCCGTTCCAGGTCGGCCTTGGTTGGCCGCAAGAGGCCCTTCAGCACCGTATCCAGCGCATAGAGCTTATGGAAATAGCGATGGCAACCGATGGGCGGACAGGGGCCGCCATAGGCGGTTCGACGCCAATCGTTGATGCCCTCGCCGATCACCGTCGCGAGCGCTGCTGGCTCAAAGGCCTCGGGCAGACTTGCGAGCGTCGGCGGCAGATTGTAGAGCACCCAATGCACATAAGTTCGCTGCGGCGCGGCCGGATCAGGCGCGTCGGGGTCATCGACGATCAGGGCGAGGCTCTGAGTGCCCTCGGGTATGCCATCCCATTCCAGCGGCGGCGAGCGGTCCTCACCGTCGCAGCTGTACTTGACCGGGATAGCCCCACCCTCGGCAAATGCGCTGGATCGAATCGTCAACGGCATGTTCACCTCTCGGCGGCTGAAGAAAACGCAAGGGGCAAGCTTGTCAGCCCACGATTGTACAGGCTCCGTGCCCGAGATCCTGTCCGCTCTCCTGCTGCCAATATGCGAGAATCACCCCGCCCGGCGGATGCTCGACGCTCGTCAACACCGCAAGGCCCTCGAGACCATTGCTGAGCCCAGTAAGCGCGATGTTTAGCAACGAACGCCTTGTGATCCTCGATGCCGATGGCACCACGATTGACGCCTTTCGTGCCATCGAGAAGACCTTTGCCCACCTTGGGATGGACATCGGCCCACTCGCGCGCTTTCAGAAGCGCCGCAACCTGTTCAAATACATCGGTGGCTTCAAGGAGATGCCACAGAATCTCAGACGCCAGATCGGCCCCGGACGACGGACCAAGCTGATCGACACCCTGACCGAGGTCTATCGCGAAGAGGCCTGCATGTTCGACGGCATCGAGACCCTAGTGCGCCGTCTCGCCGCCGCTGACGATGTGCGCGTCGGGATCGTCACGCGCAATATCACCAATGAGCCCTTGGTGACCCTCACCACGCTGTTCGATCGCCACGGCATCGAGCCGGATCTGCTCGATTTCCTTGTCCATCTGCCACTGAGCGAGGATAAGCTCGGCTACTTTCGCCAGACCCGCGAGCGCTTCAACATCAACCCCGCCTGTGCCTTCGCCTGCGGCGATGAGGCCAAGGATTTCCGCGCCGCCATCAACTCAGGGATGCACCCGTTTATGGTCTCCTACGGGTTTGAAGACTTTGACCGCTTGCATGGCAAGCACGAGATCCCCGTCGAGGTCATCAGCCGCTCGCCAGACGAGCTGGCCTGGCGGGTCTTGCATGCCCTGCAGCTCGACCCCGAGCCGGCGATACGTCCCGTTGCTGAGACGGAAAAGCTGCAAAGCGAGGCGATCGACGCCGCCTGATTAGCCAAGCTAGCCGAGCGGCGCTTCCAGGAATGACGTCCGCTCAGGCTATTCGCCGATCCGCCAAGCGGCAGCTGGACCAAGCCCTGGGCACGGGCACCTTCACGGTCACAATGACGAGCACGAAACGCAGTTGCGCCGACATTCGGCTCCGGTCTGAACAGCAAGCGAAGAGGCCGTCCACCAACGTCTTCCCGATTTGAGCACCACGGGAGGGCAATCATCGGGAAATAGAGGCTAGACAGCGACTAAGCGTCCCTGCGCTGGCGCCCGTACGCGAGCGCAAGGAGCAGCGCACCGCCAAGAATCATCGGAGCAGTGAGCAACTGGCCCATGGTGAGCCAGTCGAAGGCCAGGTAGCCGATATGGGCATCGGGTAGACGCACGAACTCGACGCTGAAGCGGAACAGGCCATAGAGCAGCAGGAAGAGACCAGAGACGGCCATCATCGGCCGCGGCCGGCTCGAGAACCACCACAGCAGGATAAACAGCACCAGGCCCTCAAGGCCGGCCTCGTAGAGCTGCGAGGCATGCACCGGCGGACTCCATTGGGCATCCAGCGGCAGTCCGACGCAGTATTCAGGAAAACGCTCGCAAGGTAGACGCATGCCCCAGGGCAGGTTGGTCGCGTGTCCCCAGAGCTCGCCGTTGATGAAGTTGCCGATGCGACCCGTGAGCAGACCAAGCGGCACCAGTGGCGCAATGAAGTCGCCGACCGCGAAGAAGCGCATACCCTGCTTGCGCGCGAACAGCCAGATCGCGACGATGACGCCAATCAGGCCGCCGTGGAAGGACATGCCACCTTCCCAGACCTTGAGCAGATTGAGCGGATTGGCCAGGATCTGGTCGAAGCCGTAGAACAGCATGTAGCCAAGACGGCCGCCGGCGATGACACCGATCACGCAGTAGAAGACGACATCGTCAACCAGCTCGGCACTCCAGCCCGAGCCCGGCCGAGACGCACGCCAGCGCCCGAGCAGCCAGGCCCCGGCGAAGCCGATCAGATACATCAGCCCGTACCAATGAACCTTGATCGGCCCAAGGGCGAAGGCGACAGGATCGATGTCAGGATAGGTCAGCATGGGCGCGGATACTACCACGGGCTTACTGCAAGACGGTGACTGTCACCTTTTTTGCTCCCCGACAATCGCCCTGGGTCGGTGATTGAATCGGGCAGAAGCCGATGGCAGTTTTTCAGTAAGGATATCGGCACTCATTGACCGAGGCTCACGACAGGACCCCTAATGTTGGAATCCGATCTACAAGCTGTTGCCGCCCGTTTCATCGCCTCAGCGCCAGCAGTGGATTATTGGACGCTACGCCTGGTCGATGAGACCGGCGAAGGGCTGGCGGTGCGCGACGACATCGCTGAGCCGAGCAGGCTCTGGCGCTCACGCGGCGCGATGATCACCCTAGCCGCTGGCGGCGGCCTTGGCTATGCCGCTACCTCCGATCTGAGCTCGTCTGGCCTCGCGCAGGCAACTCGGCGCGCGCTGGATCTCGCCGCGCTGCATGCGCGGCTCGGCCTGTTCGCTGCGGACCCCTATCCCCGGAGTGCGCTGCGAGCCCGGTACGCACCCAGCGTGCGCGAGCCCTGGACCTCATTGACCCTGGACGCGAAGCTCGGCCTCCTGAGTGACGCCTGCCGCCAGCTCGACCGCGATCCCCGTCTCGTCGAGCGCATGGCGTGGCTCAGTCACCGCCGCAGCGAGCAGCTACTGGTCAGCACCGATGGCGCCGAGATCCAACAGCTGTGGGAAACCGTGCACAGTGGTCTCTCGGCCACCGCGCATGTCGATGGCCAGACCCAGACGCGTCGCGGTGGCGGTGCCGAGATGCCACGCCAAGGCGGACTCGAGCGGCTGGCCGAGGCCGGCTTCAGCAGTGCCGCCGAGCAGGTCGCGGACGAGGCGATTGCGCTCGTGCTCGCACCGGAATGCCCGAGCGGCGAGCGAGACCTGCTGATCATGCCGAGCCAGATGGTGCTGCAGATCCATGAGTCGATCGGTCATCCATTAGAGCTCGACCGCATCCTCGGCGACGAGCGCAACTATGCCGGCCTCAGCTTTGTCACACCCGAGATGTTCGGCACCTATCGTTATGGCTCGACGTTGCTGAACGTAACCTTCGACCCCAGCCAGCCCAACGAGCTGGCCAGCTGCGCCGCGGACGATGAAGGCACGGCGGCCGAACGTCAGTACCTGATCCGCGACGGCATCCTTGAGCGCCCGCTCGGTGGGGCCCTCTCGCAGGCGCGCTCGGGACTGCCGGGCACGGCCAATGCCCGCGCCTGCAGCTGGGAGCGCCCACCCATCGACCGGATGACCAATATCAATCTTGAGCCTGGCACGGACAGCCTGGAGGCCATGATCAGCCGCATCGAGCACGGCATCCTGCTGGAGACCAACCGCTCCTGGTCGATCGACGATAGCCGCAACAAGTTTCAATTCGGCTGCGAGCTGGGCCGGCTGATCGAGGACGGCGAGCTCAAGGGGCTGGTGCGTAACCCCGGCTACCGCGGCGTCTCGGCCAACTTCTGGCGCAGTCTCGATGGCGTCGGTGCACCGGACAGCCTCGAGGTCGGCGGCGTGCGCAACTGTGGCAAAGGGGAGCCGAACCAATCGGTCTATGTCGGCCATGCCTCACCGCCCTGCCTGTTCCGCGGCATCGAGGTGTTTGGAGGTGGGCTATGAGGATGCAGGTGGAGATGAGTGCCGAGCGCTTCTTCGCACTAGCCGAGCAACTCTTCAGCCAGATCCAGGGCGGTGAACAGCTCTTCCTGAGTCTCGACGCCGAGCACTCGGATTTCGTGCGGCTCAATCGAAATCGTGTCCGACAGGCTGGTGCGGTGCAGACGCAGCAGCTTGGGCTGACCCTCATCGATCGCGAGCGCCAGTTGGAGGGCAGCTGCGATCTCAGCGGCGATCCGGGCAGCGATCAGGCACTCGCCCTCGCGCTGCTAGCGCAGTTGCGCGAGCGCATCCCGCACCTGCCGCCCGATCCCTATCTGAATCACTCCGAGACGCCGAGCAGCTCCCATCGTC
>NZ_JBUDPI010000056.1:0-14634 GCF_054919635.1 Halochromatium sp.
ATGGCCGTGGCGCAGCCTACGGCGCCGTGGTCGCTGACCTCTTGGCCGCTGTCGGTTTCGACGTGCACCGCGAGTACTATGTCAACGACGCTGGCCGGCAGATGGATATCCTCTGCACCTCGGTCTGGCTGCGCTACCTCGAGCTCTGCGGTGAGAGCCTGCGCTTCCCAGCCAACGGCTACCGCGGCGATTACGTCTGGGACATTGCCGCCTCCCTGCATCGCGAGCACAGCGACGATTATCGCGTCCCGGCCGATGCGGTCTTCGCCGCTGTTCCTGAGGACGCCGCAGCCGCCGACGAGCTCGACGAGCTTGGTCAGCCACTGCCTCATGCACCGCTCGGCGACAAGGAGGATCACATCGACGCGCTGATCGCCAACAGCAAACGCCTGCTCGGCGACAACCGCTATCGCTTTGTCTTCGAGCTCGGGCTGAATACGATCCTCGACGATATCCGCCAAGACCTTGCCGAATTCGGCACCCACTATCAGGAATGGTATTCGGAGCGCACGCTGACCGAGAGCGGCGCCGTGAACCGGGCCATCGAGCGGTTGCGCGAGCATGGGCATGTCTACGAGCAGGCTGGCGCGCTCTGGTTTCGCTCCAGCGCATTCGGCGACGAGAAGGACCGGGTGCTGGTGCGCGAGAATGGCCAGACGACCTACTTTGCCTCGGACATCGCCTATCACATGGATAAGCTCGAGCGGGGCTTCGAGCGCGTGATCGACATCTGGGGCGCCGATCACCATGGCTATGTGCCGCGCGTCAAGGCGGCGCTTAGCGCGCTCGGCGACGAGGCCGAGCGGCTCGATGTGCTGCTGGTGCAATTCGCGGTGCTCTACCGCGGCGGCGAGAAGGTACAGATGTCGACCCGCTCCGGCGAGTTCGTGACCCTGCGCCAGCTGCGCAAGGAGGTCGGCCGCGACGCGGCGCGCTTCTTCTATGTGATGCGCCGCTGCGAGCAGCACATGGACTTCGACCTGGACCTGGCGAAGAGCCAATCCGCCGACAATCCCGTCTACTACTGCCAATACGCCCACGCACGGATCGAGAGCGTCCTGCGTCAGGCTGCGGATCGTGGCATCCTGGTTGAGCCGAGCAGCGGTAGCACCAACCTCGACCGGCTCATCGAGCCGCACGAGCTGGCGCTGATGAAGACGCTCTCGCGCTACCCGGAGGTGCTCGAGTCCGCGGCGCTAGGCCACGAGCCGCATCTGCTCACGACCTATCTGCGCGAGCTCGCCAACCAGCTCCATACCTATTACAACGCCCATCAGTTCTTGGTTGATGACGAGGCACTACGCGACGCACGCATCAAGCTCATCCTGGCCACGCGTCAGGTGTTGAGAAACGGCTTGGCGCTGATTGGTGTATCGGCGCCGGCTCAAATGTGATCGAGAGCCGATCGAACAGAGGTGACAGGGCCAAGATGACCAAAGACTACCGCCGACCGCCCTCAGCAGCGCGCCGTCGTGGCACTCATCGCGGGACCTGTGCATTCTGGTTCTTACTGGGCGGCGTCCTCGGCGCCTTCGGCGTTGGCTACGCCTGGATGATCCACGAGCCGGCAGCCCCCGGCAGCATCAACGAGGAGGCGACCACTCGACCGCCGAAGCAGCCACCGCAGGAGCGTCAGTTCGACTTCTTCAGCATGCTGCCGCAGGAAGAGGTCCTGGTGCCGGCGGAAGAGCCTGCCGAGCCGATTGCGCTGCCGCCGGCAAGCGCCCCCGAGCCAGCCCAACAAGCCCCGGCAGCCAAGGAGGCGACAACGCAACCAGCGGCCAAGACCGCCGCCGCAGCGCCAGCATCCCGCTCCACGGCCAGCGCGTCCTCGCCTAGCACGTCATCGCCGGGCGGAAGCGGCAACTACCTCCTGCAGCTCGGCTCCTTCCGCAGCACCGCCGATGCCGAGCGTCTCAAGGCGCAGCTCGCCCTGAAGGGGATTCAAACCAGTATCCAGACCGTGACCATCGACAACGGCCAGACCTACCATCGCGTCCGAACGGCCAGCCTGGAAAAATCCCAGGCCCAATCCTTGAGTGCCAAGCTCGAGCGTGAGGGACAGGATAGCATCATGGTCCGCGTGCGTTGACAGCTCGCAGCCCCTGCCCGAGCCGCCCCTGCTCGAGCTGTAAGGTGTACACTCGACGCATGATTACAGCAGTCTCAGCTCCAAGTCTCGATGTCTGACGATAAGACCACCCATTTCGGCTACCAAGAAGTGCCGGTCAAGGAGAAGGCCGATCGCGTGCGCGCCGTGTTCGACTCGGTTGCCTCGCGTTATGACCTGATGAACGATCTCATGTCGATGGGCATCCATCGGCTCTGGAAACGGCGCACCATTGAGCTCGCCGGCGTGCGCCGCGGCCAACGTGTGCTGGACTTGGCCGCTGGCACCGGCGATCTTGCAGAGCAGTTCTCGCGGATCGTGGGCCCCTCTGGTGCCGTGGTGATGTCGGACATCAATCAGGCGATGCTTGCGCAAGGCCGGGCTCGGCTGGTTGATTCCGGTATCGTCGGCAACCTCGACTACGTGCTTATCGACGCCGAGAAGATCCCCTTTGCCGATGACAGCTTCGACTGTGTCACCATCGGCTTCGGCTTGCGTAACGTGACCCACAAGCAGTTCGCGCTCAATGAGATGTTCCGTGTGCTGCGGCCCGGTGGTCGGGCACTGGTGCTCGAATTCTCGCATCCGACCGCGAAGCCGCTGGCTAAGGCCTACGATGTCTACTCGTTCTCGGTCCTGCCGACCTTGGGGCGATTGGTCGCCGGTGATGCGGACAGCTATCGCTATCTGGCCGAGTCGATCCGCATGCACCCGGACCAAGAGACCCTGCGCTCGATGATGGAGCAGGCTGGACTGGAGCGCTGTGATTTCTACAATCTCACTGGCGGCATTGTCGCCATCCACCGTGGTTACAAGCTGTGAGCAGCAACGCCCAAACCGAGCCGGCTGGCCAGGGGTCGAGCGAGACCGGTGTGACGCCCCCCGCGGCACTCCTCGCAACCGCCGAGGCACTGATCAACCGAATCTTGGCGCTCGACCCCGAAGGGGCGGCAGCGGTGGCCAAGATCCAGGGTCGGGTGCTTCGGGTCGAGCTGATTGGGCTTGGTCTGTATCTGCACCTAGTCCCCGAAGGCGCCGGACTCCGGCTGTTCGGAGACTATGCCGCCGAGCCCGACTGCAGCGTCCGCGCCACCCCGGCTGCGCTTTTAAGCATGGCCCTAGCCGAGCATCGCGAAGACGAGGTCTTCAGCGGCGCGGTCCAGATCGATGGCGACAATGGTCTCGCGCAGGCACTTGGTGAGGTCTTCAAGGGTCTGGATGTCGATTGGGAAGAACAGCTCGCAACGCTGGTCGGCGATCGCATCGCGCATCAGATCGGCAATCAGGCGCGTGCCGGCAGCCGCTGGGCCGAGCGCAGCGGGCAAACCCTGCAAGGTGACCTGCGCGAGTACCTGATCGAGGAAGGCCGGTTCCTGCCGAGCGAGCTGGAGATGCAGGCCTTCCTCGACGGCGTCGATCGATTGCGCGACGATGTCGAACGACTTGAGGCTCGCGTTGAGCGGATCGCTCGCCGGCGCGGCCAGGGCAGCAGTCCAGGTGCTGGTGCGGCCTAACTGCGCAGCCACGACGCCAGGCCACAGCCGACACACCAAGGCCCAACCATCCAGAGAGCCCGCCCAGAGATCCGTCCAGAGCCGTCCATAATCGCTCATGTTTCGCCTTTCGCAGTCGCTGCGACTGCTCCATATCAACATCGTGCTGCTCAAACATGGGCTAGACGAGGTCATCGTCGCGACCAAGTTGTTTCGGCCGCTGCGCTTTTTCTTGTATCTCGCGCCCTGGCACTGGTACCGGCGCGATCTGCCGGCCTACCCGGTCCGCGTGCGTCGCGCGCTGGAAGAGCTTGGTCCGATCTTCATCAAATTCGGCCAACTCCTCTCGACCCGCGTCGACCTGCTACCTGAGGAGCTGGCGGTAGAGCTCGCCCGTCTTCAGGACCGAGTCCCCCCTTTCCCGGCTCCCGAGGCGCGCCGGCTGATTGAGAAGGCCTGGGGAGCGCCGATCGAGAGCGTGCTCGACGAATTCCAAGAGGTGCCGCTGGCGAGCGCGTCGATCGCTCAGGTCCATACCGGTCGTCTAAAGAACGGCCGAGAGGTCATCGTCAAGGTCCTGCGACCGAACATCGAGCACATCATCCGACGCGACGTCGACCTGATGCTCACCTTCGCGCATCTCGCACAGCGCTACTGGCCCGACGGACGCCGCCTGCGACCGGTGGAGGTGGTGCGCGAATACGAGAAGACCATCTTCGATGAGCTCAACCTGCAGCGCGAGGCGGCCAATGCCTCACAGCTGCGACGCAACTTCAAGCACAGTCAGCTGCTCTATATCCCCGAGGTCTTCTGGGACTGGAGCCGACCGACGGTGATGGTGATGGAGCGCATCTACGGCACCCCAGTGTCGCAGGTGGAGCAGCTCAAGGCGCAGGGCATCAGCATGCGCCTGCTCGGCACCCGCGGTGTTGAGATCTTCTTCACGCAAGTCTTTCGCGATAACTTCTTCCACGCCGACATGCATCCGGGCAATATCTTCGTCGAGGAGTCCGGGCGCTATATCTCGGTCGATTTCGGCATCGTCGGCAGCCTCACCAAGGAAGACCAACGCTACCTGGCCGAGAATCTGCTCGCCTTCTTCCGCCGCGATTATCGACGCGTTGCTGAGCTCCATGTGGAATCCGGCTGGGTGCCGCGGGGCACCCGTGTCGAAGAGTTCGAATCGGCCATCCGCACCGTCTGCGAGCCGATCTTCGAGCGGCCATTGTCGGAGATCTCGTTCGGCGGTTTTCTGGTCAATCTGTTCCAGACCGCGCGGCGCTTCGACATGGAGATCCAGCCGCAGCTGGTGCTGCTGGAGAAGACCCTACTCAATATCGAGGGTCTTGGCCGGCAGCTCTACCCCCAGCTCGACCTCTGGACCACCGCCAAGCCGTTCATGGAACGCTGGATGCGCGAGCAGGTCGGCCCGCGGATGCTGGCACAGCGCCTATGGCACAGCTGGCCGGCGCTCGCCGAGCGTTTACCTGACCTGCCGGTGGCGGTGACTCGGATCATTGATCAGCTCGAGCATCAGGCTGCCCTCTATCCGGAAGGGGGCAACCAAGGCCTGAGCAGGCTGACCACGCAGATCAAGACGAATCACGGTCGAGCCACGGCTGTGCTGTCGGCGCTTGCGCTCGCTGGCCTCGCCACGACACTGATCCTGATCCCACCACCGGCCACCGCTGTTGTCCCGCTGCTTGCCCCGATCGCCGCCTCCGTGCTGCTGATGACCAGCCTGATCATCCTCTGGCGCAACCTGATTGCTCAGCCCAAGGCTGAATAGCCTGGGTCCGAGACGATTCTTGGGGATTGCGGGGGGATTGCGGCGGGATACTGGCGAGTCGCGGGGGATACCGGGGGTCAGGAGGGCCGCACCTTACGCTTGTGTCCAGCCTTCTCCAGCTCCTCGAGATAGGTCGTCCAGAGCTCTTCTTGGTTCTCGCCGAGCTTGTAGAGGTATTCCCAGGAGTAGATCCCGGTGTTGTGCTCGTCATCGAAGAATAGGCAAACGGCATAGTTACCGACGGGCTCGATGCGATCGATATTCACCTCTTCTTTGCCGACCTGGAGCACACGCTGGCCAGGCCCATGGCCCTGGACCTCTGCCGAGGGTGAATAGACGCGCAGGAATTCCACCGGCATGGTGAAGTGCTTGCCATCGTCGAAGCTGATCTCGAGCACACGCGAGCTACGATGCAGATTGAATTCGGTTGGGGTTGGCATGAAAACTCCTTGCTGTGAACCTGGGCCACCACGGGTGGCGTGCCTGTGAATGTGGGGCTTTATGCTCCAATAGCGAAGACGCGATCAAGCGCTCGCACGATGGCAAGGTCCCGCCGGAGCGCAGAACAGGCTACAGGCGCCGCTTGGAGCCCCGAGTCGCTGAGATCGCGAGCGCCAGCACGAGGTGGCGAGGTCACCGCGCTATTCCGGGCCTGTCGCCCTGCGTATCAGCCCAGCGGTCTCGCTCGCCCTGGCTGCTGCAACCTGCGGCCGGCAGCCTCAGAGGATGTACTGCGACAGATCCTCGTCGGCCGCTAGCTCGCCGAGGTTCTTATCGACATAATTGGCGTCGATGGTCACCGTGATTCGGTCCATCTCAGTGGCATTGAAGGACACATCCTCGAGCAGACGCTCCATCACCGTATGCAGACGGCGGGCGCCGATATTCTCGGTGCGCTCATTGACCTGGTAGGCGATCTCGGCGATGCGTCGAATCCCATCCTCAGTGAACTGGATGGTCACGCCTTCGGTGGCCAGCAGGGCTGCATACTGATCGGTCAGCGACTCATCGGGCTCGGTCAGGATGCGGATGAAATCATCCGAGGTCAGGGCCTGCAATTCGACCCGGATCGGCAGCCGACCCTGCAGCTCTGGCACCAGGTCCGAGGGCTTTGCGAGATGGAAGGCCCCGGAGGCGATGAACAGGACGTGATCGGTCTTCACCATCCCGTGCTTGGTCGAGACCGTACTGCCCTCCACCAACGGCAGTAGATCGCGCTGCACGCCTTCGCGCGACACATCGGCGCCACCACTCTGCTCGGCGCGACGCGTGACCTTGTCGATCTCGTCCAGGAAGACGATGCCGTTCTGCTCGACATTGGTCATCGCCTTGAGCTTCATCTCTTCTTCATTGATCAGCTTGGCTGCCTCCTCATCGAGAAGCACCTTGCGCGCCTCGCTGATGCGCAACTTGCGTCGCTTGGAGCGGTTGGAGCCGAGGTTCTTGAACAGCCCCTGTAGCTGATTGGTCATGTCCTCCATGCCAGGAGGCGCCATGATCTCAACGCCCATCGGCGCTAAGCTCACTTCGATCTCGATCTCTCGCTCATCGAGCTCACCGGCACGCAACTTCTGGCGAAACTTCTCGCGCGTGGCAGACGACGCACCCTGACCTCGGCTGTCCTCATCAAAGTCCGAGGGCGGGGGCAACAGCGCGTCGAGGATGCGCTCCTCGGCCGCGCTCTCGGCGCGCTCTCGGTTGCCAAGCATCTCCTGCTCGC
Organism: Halochromatium sp.; assembly: GCF_054919635.1. Classification (NCBI taxonomy): domain Bacteria; kingdom Pseudomonadati; phylum Pseudomonadota; class Gammaproteobacteria; order Chromatiales; family Chromatiaceae; genus Halochromatium; species Halochromatium sp. The sequence goes on from NZ_JBUDPI010000056.1 coordinate 7,113, forward strand.
GTTCCATCTTGATCGCGATATCGGCCAGATCACGAATAATGGATTCCACATCGCGTCCGACGTAGCCAACCTCAGTGAACTTGGTCGCCTCGACCTTGATGAAGGGGGCATTCGCCAAACGCGCCAAGCGGCGTGCAATCTCGGTCTTACCCACACCGGTCGGACCGATCATCAGGATGTTCTTCGGCGTGATCTCCGAGCGCATCGGCTCAGGGATCTGAGAGCGACGCCAACGGTTGCGCAGCGCGATCGCCACAGCGCGCTTGGCCTGGTCCTGGCCGACGATATGTTTGTCAAGCTCGGCAACGATGCGCCTCGGAGTGGTGGTATCGGACATAAGATCAGGAGGTCGGCAAGACGCCAGCGGCGACTCTGCGCGCCGCGAGGCGGTGATGGTTCAATTCCGTAGGCCAATGGCCGCAGCGCCCGGCAGGCAGGACGCGGCCACCCTGTGCTAGACCCCGGCGTTAATCCTCGGTGCTAATCCTCGGCAAGCTCCTCGAGCACGAGGTTCCTGTTCGTGTAGATACAGATATCGGCGGCAATACCAAGGGAGCGCTCGACGATGTCCCGCGCGCGTAGATCGGTATTCTGCAGCAAGGCCCCCGCCGCGGCGGCCGCAAACGAGCCGCCGGAGCCGATCGCCATCAGATCGTATTCGGGCTCGAGCACATCACCTGTCCCCGTGATGATCAGCGATGCCTCATGATCCGCCACGCAGAGCATAGCCTCCAATCGCCGGAGCATGCGATCGGTCCGCCAGTCCTTGGCTAGCTCGACCGCCGAGCGGGTCAGATTACCCTGGTGGCGCTCAAGCTTGGCCTCGAAGCGCTCGAACAGGGTGAAGGCGTCCGCCGTTGCACCGGCAAAGCCAGCCAGTACACGCTCCTTGTAGAGTCGGCGCACCTTGCGCGCGTTGCCCTTGACCACGGTATTGCCGAGCGACACCTGGCCATCACCGCCGATCACGACGTTGCGTCCACGACGCACCGATAGGATGGTTGTACCCTGCAATGGTTGCATCTTGACTCCTGGGCCGGCCTCACTCCGCCCAGAGCGAGCTTGACTGATGGGCTTCGATGATCGGGCGACGGATGCGCGAAAGAGACTGGCACCCGATGCTGCTGACGCCAACGTCAGCTAAACCCAACAGGTTAGGCATGCAGACATGACTGGTCAAGGTCAATGCGCCTGCCAGCCGCGCGCGGCTCTGCTCGCCAACACTGGGCGACCAATTGTTACGGACTAGCCAGAGGCAAGAAAAGCGGCCGAATGGCCGCTTTCTGGAGCTCTAGAAGACCAGCTCGATCTTAGCGTGGCAGATCCGAGCGTCCCATCAGCCACTCATCGACAGCCCGCGCGCACTGCCGACCCTCCCGGATTGCCCAGACCACGAGCGACTGGCCGCGACGCATATCGCCAGCGGCAAAGACGCCGTCCACATTGGTGAAGTACGCCTTGGCGCCCTCGGTGCTGCCCTTGACGTTGCCGCGGCCGTCGAGCTCCAGTCCCTTGGCCTCCTGCAGCTCCTCGAGCATGCCCTCGTGCACCGGATGCACGAAGCCCATCGCCAGCAGCACCAAGTCGGCCTTGAGCTGTCCTTCGGAACCCTCGACCTCGGACATCTGCCAGCGGCCATTCTCGTCCTTGTCCCAGCGCACCAGCACATAGTTCAAGGTCGTCACATTGCCGTCGGCGTCCGATTCGAAGGACTTGGTGAGCAGGTTCCACATCCGCTCACAGCCTTCCTCTTGCGAGGTCGAGGTTCTCAGCTTGTTCGGCCACTCGGGCCAGGTCAGCCCCTTGTCTTCCTTTTCTGGAGGCTTGTCCAGGATCTCGATCTGGGTGACCGACTTGGCGCCGTGGCGATTGGAGGTGCCAATACAATCCGAGCCGGTGTCGCCACCGCCGATCACGACCACATGCTTATCGTTAGCGCTGATGAAGTCCTCGTCCGGCACATAGACGCCCTGAACGCGCTTAGAGTTGGCACGCAGGAAATCCATCGCGAAGTGGATACCGTTATAGCTCCGACCGGGGACATCGAGGTCACGTGGCTTTTCGGAGCCGCCGGATAGGACCACGGCATCATAGTCGCTCATCAGCGTCGCGATCGGCACATCGACACCGATGTGGCAATGGGTGTGAAACTCGACGCCCTCGGCGCGCATCTGGCTCATGCGCCGGTCGATCATCGTTTTGGCCAGCTTGAAATCCGGGATGCCATAGCGCAGCAGACCGCCGATGCGGTCTTCCTTCTCGTACAGCGACACCGTGTGACCTGCACGCGCGAGCTGTTGAGCACAGGCCAAGCCAGCCGGGCCCGAGCCCACCACGGCGATGCGCTTGCCGGTGCGATGACTCGGCACCTGCGGCTTGACCCAACCCTGCTCCCAAGCCTTATCGGCAATGGCGCGCTCGATCGCCTTGATCGCCACCGGCTGATCGTCGATGTTGAGCGTACAACTGGCCTCGCAGGGCGCGGGACAGATGCGTCCAGTGAACTCCGGGAAGTTGTTGGTCGAGTGCAAGACCTCGATCGCCGACTCCCAGTCCTGCTGGTAGACCAGGTCGTTCCAGTCCGGAATGATGTTGTTGACCGGACAGCCTTGATGGCAATAGGGGATACCGCAGTCCATGCAGCGCGCGCCCTGGACGCCGATCTCGGCATCGGTCATCGGCTGCACGAACTCGTTGTAGTGAACGATCCGGTCCGAGGCTGGCTGATAGGCCAGCTCGGCCCGCTCGTACTCCATGAATCCGGTTGGCTTACCCATTCTCGACAACCTCTCTGAGCTTGGACGGGTGCGGCCGCGACGCACTCGGCGGCCGGCTCTTAGTCGATTGCATCTGCACCAGCGCCCGTTTGTAGTCGACAGGCATCACCTTGACGAAGCGACCGAGCATAGCCGGCCAGTCCTCCAGGAGGCGCCGCGCAACCGCTGAATTGGTGTAATGCAGGTGACGCTCGATGAGCTTGCGCAAGCGCAGTGCGTCATGGCGCGTCATGTCCTGGCTCAGGTCGACAAAGCCATGCGTCTCGAGATCGCCGCCTTGATGATCCAGGGCCTCGAGCGCTGCGTCCTCATCGGCAATCGGCTCCAGCTCGACCATGGCCTGGTTGCAATGATCAGCGAAGGTGCCCTCCTCATCCAAGACATAAGCGATACCGCCCGACATGCCGGCCGCAAAATTGCGCCCGGTGGGCCCCAAGCAGACCATGACGCCACCGGTCATGTATTCGCAGCCATGGTCGCCAACGCCTTCGACCACCGCTGTCGCACCCGAGTTGCGCACGCAGAAACGCTCGCCGGCCACGCCGCGGAAGTAGACCTCGCCCTTGATGGCGCCATAGAGCACCGTATTGCCGACGATGATGTTGTCCTCGGCGCGATCGATACTGGCGTCCTCGGGTGGGTAGATGATGATCCGTCCGCCCGAGAGCCCTTTACCGACATAGTCGTTGGCCTCGCCGGCCAGCTCGATGGTGACCCCCTGCGCAAGCCAGGCGCCAAACGACTGACCGCCGATCCCATGCGCCTTGATGTAGATGGTATCGTCCGGCAGCCCAGCGAGTCCGTAACGCTCGGCGACCCGACCCGAGAGCAGCGTGCCAACGGTGCGGTTGAAGTTCTTGACCTCGGTCTCGATACGCACTGGATCACGATTCTCGAGCGCCGGCCGCGACTGCTCGATCAGCTTGTGATCCAGCGCCTTGTCGAGCCCATGATCCTGCGTCTCGCAATTATGGAGCGCGACCTCGGGGCCGACCTTCGGCTTGGTGAGGATACGGGAGAAGTCCAAGCCCTTTGCCTTCCAATGATCGAGGACCTTGCGCATCTCGAGCCGGTCCATCTGGCCGATCATCTCATCCATGGTCCGGAACCCGAGCTTGGCCATCAACAGGCGGATCTCTTCGGCGACGAAGAAGAAGTAATTGACCACGTGCTCGGGCTTACCGGTGAACTTCTTGCGCAGCTCCGGATCTTGGGTGGCGACGCCGACCGGGCAGGTGTTCAGATGACACTTGCGCATCATGATGCAGCCCTCGACGATCAGTGGCGCCGTCGCGAAGCCGAACTCGTCGGCGCCGAGCAACGCGCCGATGACCACATCCCGACCGGTGCGCATGCCCCCGTCCACCTGCACCGCAATGCGCCCGCGCAGCCGGTTCAGCACCAGCGTCTGATGAGTCTCGGCAAGACCGATCTCCCAGGGCGAGCCAGCGTGCTTGATCGAGGTCAGCGGCGAGGCGCCGGTACCGCCGTCGTAGCCGGCGATGGTCACGTGATCGGCATGCGCCTTTGAGACGCCAGCCGCGACGGTGCCAACACCGACCTCAGAGACCAGCTTGACGCTGATGCGGGCCTTGGGATTAGCGTTCTTCAGATCATGGATGAGCTGCGCCAGGTCCTCGATCGAATAGATATCGTGATGCGGCGGCGGCGAGATCAGGCCGACACCAGGGGTCGAATGCCGCACCCGGGCGATCTGCGCATTGACCTTATGACCGGGCAGCTGGCCTCCCTCGCCAGGCTTGGCGCCTTGCGCGACCTTGATCTGGATATCATCGGCGTTGACCAGGTATTCGATGGTGACGCCAAAGCGCCCCGAGGCCACCTGCTTGATCGCCGAGCGCTCCGGGTTCATCGAGCCGTCCGCCAATGGCGTAAAACGCTCGGCCTCCTCGCCGCCCTCGCCGGTGTTGGACTTGCCGCCGATCGCGTTCATCGCCTTCGCCAGTGTCGAGTGCGCCTCGTAGCTGATCGACCCGAACGACATGGCACCGGTCGCGAAGCGCTTGACGATCGCCGAAGCCGGCTCGACCTCCTCGAGCGGGAGTGGCTCATCGGCCCACTTCAGCTCCATCAGGCCGCGGAAGGTCAACAGCTTCTCGTTCTGCTCATTGACCAGGCGCGAGTACTCGGCATAGGTCTTGGCATCGTTAGCGCGGGTCGCGTGCTGGAGCTTGGCGATGGTCTCCGGCGTCCAGACATGATCCTCGCCGCGCAGTCGGAAGGCGTAATCGCCCCCGACATCGAGGTGCTTGCGCAGGATCTGCTCGTTGCCATAGCCGCGCGAGTGCCAGAGCACCGCCTCGCGAGCGACCTCGGCAAGACCAACACCCTCAACCATGCTCGCGGTGCCGGTGAAGTACTTGGCGATGAACTCGCGATTGAGGCCAACGGCATCGAAGATCTGAGCGCCGCAATAGCTCTGGAAGGTACTGATGCCCATCTTCGACATCACCTTCTTCAGGCCCTTGCCAACGGCCTTGATGTAGCGGCCCTGCGCCTCTTCGAAGGTTAGCTCCCCGGTGCCGTCCATCCGCAGCCGCGGCAGCAGCGATTGGATGGTATCGAAGGCCAGATAGGGATTGATCGCTTCGGCGCCATAGCCGGCAAGGGTTGCGAAATGATGGACCTCAAGCGCGGCGCCGGTCTCGACGACGAGCCCAGAGCTGGTGCGCAGGCCCTGGCGGATCAGGTGATGATGCACCGCTGAGGTCGCCAACAACGCCGGGATCGGGATGTAGTCGGCGTTGGTGTTGCGATCCGACAGGATGAGGATGTTATGCCCCTCGTGCACCGCTGCCTCGGCCTCTTGGCAGAGTCGATCGAGCGCCGGCGCCATCCCCTCCGCACCCTCAGCCGCGGGATAGACCATGTGCAGGTTCTTGGTGCGGAAGGCACCACCAGAGTTGTCCTGGATATGGCGGATGCGCTCCAGATCCTCGTTGGTCAGCACCGGCTGATCGACCTCGAGGCGCCAATGCTGGCCGGCCTCATTCAGACCGAGCAGATTCGGGCGCGGGCCGATCAGCGAGACCAACGACATCACCAGCTCTTCGCGGATCGGGTCGATGGCCGGATTGGTGACCTGGGCAAAGTTCTGCTTGAAATAGGTGGACAGATGCTTGGAGCGCAGCGAGAGCACCGACGGCGGATTGTCTGCTCCCATCGACCCGATGGCTTCTTGACCAGTTGCGACCATCGGCATCAGCAAGAACTTGACGTCTTCCTGGGTGTAGCCAAAGGCCTGCTGAGCATCCAAGAGCACGGTTTCTTCGGGTGCCATCGGCGCCACATCGGTGGGCAGTGAATCCAGATGGATCTGGGTGCGATCGAGCCATTCCTGATACGGCTTGGCCTCGGCCAGCTCGGCCTTGACCTCGGCATCATCGATGATGCGGCCCTGCTCCAGATCGATCAGGAACATCCGGCCCGGCTGCAACCGCCACTTCTTGACGATGCGCTCATCCGGGATGTCGAGCACGCCCATCTCCGAGCCCATGACGACCAGATCATCATTGGTGACCAGGTAGCGTGCCGGCCGCAGACCGTTGCGGTCGAGGGTGGCGCCGATCTGGCGGCCATCGGTGAAGGCGATCGCAGCGGGACCGTCCCAGGGCTCCATCAGCGCCGCGTGGAACTCGTAGAAGGCGCGACGCTTCTCGTCCATCAGCTTGTTGCCGGACCAGGCCTCCGGGATCAGCAGCATCATCGCCTGCGCCAGCGAGTAGCCACCCATCACCAGGAGCTCGAGCGCGTTATCGAAGCAGGCCGAGTCGGACTGGCCTTCGGGGATCAGCGGCCAGATCGTGTCGAGGTCGTCGCCGAGCACCTCAGAGCGCATCGTGTGCCGACGCGCGGCCATCCAGTTGACGTTGCCGCGCAGGGTATTGATCTCGCCGTTGTGACAGATCATACGGAACGGCTGGGCCAGATCCCAGGTCGGGAAGGTGTTGGTCGAGAAGCGCTGATGCACCAATGCCAGCGCGGATTCGAAGCGCTCATCGCGCAGATCGAGATAATAGTTACCGACCTGGCCAGCGAGCAGCATGCCCTTGTAGTTGATGGTCCGCGACGACATCGAGGCGACGTAATACGCGGTCTTGTCGTAGCCATGGGCGCGGATCTCATTGTCCATGCGCTTACGGACGACGAACAGCTTACGCTCGAAGGCGTCTTGGTCCGGGCAGTTCTCGCCGCAAGCGACGAAGACCTGACGCACCACCGGCTCGGTGGGCAATACACTCTCGCCAAGCTCGCCGTTGTCGACGGGCACATCGCGCCAACCGAGCAGCCCCTGGCCACCCTCGGTCAAGTGGCGCTCAACGGTCGCCTGCATTTCGGCGCGGGCGCTCTCATCCTTGGGCAGGAAGACCATGCCAACGCCGTAATGGCCGGGCGCGGGCAGCTCGAAATCGACCACGGCACGGAAGAAGCGATCGGGCATCTGCACCAAGATGCCCGCACCATCGCCGGCCTTGGGGTCAGCACCGACGGCACCACGATGGGTCAGCCGCTCGAGAATCTCGAGGCCCTGCTGGACAATGCGGTGGCTCTTTTCGTTCTTGATGTGGCAGACGAAACCAACACCGCAAGAGTCACGCTCATGCGCGGGGTCGTACAGGCCCTGGGCGGCTGGATAGGCGCGAAGGTTCATCAGCGGACCTCCCTAAACCGGGTAAGTGATGGTCGGAAATGACGTCCCCGTCAGTGCCTTCAACCATCGGGGA
>NZ_JBUDPI010000057.1:0-14502 GCF_054919635.1 Halochromatium sp.
GCCCCGGCTTACCTGTCTTGCGCTCCACCTGCAGCTCAATCGGCAGGCCATGACAGTCCCAGCCCGGCACATAGGGCGCGTCCAGCCCGTCGAGGGTACGTGACTTGACGATGATGTCCTTCAACACCTTATTGACCGCATGACCGATATGGATCTCGCCGTTTGCATAGGGCGGACCATCGTGCAGGATAAAGGTCTCACCACGCGCACGCGCCTCAGCCCGCGCCGCACGCACTAAGGCATAGACATCGATCGCCTGCCAGTGCTTGAGCATCTCGGGCTCGCGCTGGGCCAGGTTGGCCTTCATCGGGAAGCCGGTCTTCGGCAGATTGAGGGTATGCTTGTAGTCGGTCACTGCTTGAATAACCCGGTGTACGCGCGGGTGCAGGCAAGCAGCACCCGATCTGAATCAGTTGAGGGAGAGACTACCAGACTCGCCTCACTCTGGCGCTTGATGCGCGCGGCTCATGGCTCACTGAGCCTTATGGCTCCTCGGGAAAGAGCTTGCTGATTTTGCTGGCAAAGAACCGCTCGCTCCAGAGAGCCAGGCTAGCCTGATCCGGCGCACTGACAAAAGGGGCCACATCACGCGCTGCCTGGGGCCAGTCCATCTTAGCAATGCGCGCCATCAAGGCCGCTTTCAGCCATTGCGGATCAACGCGCGGAGGCTGCTGCGCCCAAGGGCCGACCTGGGCCAAGGCCGCCTCCAGATGCGGCAGATTTGGGGCAACCCGGCCCGCGGCATACCAGGCAAAATCAAACCAATCCCGGCCCTTCACATAAGGCCGGCACAGCAATGCGTGCAGCTTGAGCGCGAAGTTGCTCGGTAAATCCTGAGCGCAAACCTCGAAGTCCAGCGGGAAATCCAGGTACTGAAAGTCGAAGCCCGATCCTGCCGGTGGCCGGGTATCCATCTCCAACTTGACGCGCAGCTTCTTGCCGGAGCCTCCCCGGTAAAAAGAGAGATCCAGTTGGCGGCCGAGGGAATCGTCCTTGATCATGGCCTCCCTTACGGCTCGCGTCATCGCGCTACGGTCGCGCAGCTCACAGCGGATGCCGAAATCGGCCAGCACATCGGCCATGGTGGCAAGATAGGGCTCCCAGCGAAAGTCAGGGGCAGGCATTCGCGAGATGAAATCCAGATCCTCCGAAAAGCGCCTGAGACCGTGCAGGATGCGCAGGGCCGTGCCTCCCTGAAAGGCCGCCTGCTCGAAGAAGCCCGCCCGCCAGAGTCCGTAGAGCGCAACCTCCTGCAGGATCTCCCGCAACGCCTGCTGCTCGCGATGCGCATCCGTCGCAGCATAGGACTGCAAGCGCTCACGCAGCAGGTCGATCACCGACAACCACCCTGGCTTAGCAACCGTCCATCACCTGCTTCCCCTGACAGTAGACAGCTACTGAGACCATCGATGACCTGCTGCATCCGCCGATGCCGATAGACGCAGCGCAGTGCTTGCAGCCGCTCGACTTCTAATGAGCCCAATGGCTCCAGATCGATCCGCGCACCGCAGACCCATTCGCGCGCGCTGCTCCAGTTCCAGCGATGCAGGCAGAAGAGATCAAGCAGCGCCCGCAGCGGTTGAGCAACCAGTGCGGCTTGCCCTTGAAGCACGACCCGGTCCACAGCCTCCAGCATGAACCCCTTGATCAACGGCAGTGGGGCGAATTGGAACAGGCCGGCTTCATCGATCTGGTACTGACGGCTGCGCCGATCCGGAGCGACCGCCAGTATCAGCGTCACCGCCTCCGGAATCAAGCCATGAAAGGCCAGCGCCGACTCGAAAGAGACATAGGCACCAGGCACCAAGCCTTGCACCAACACAAACGGATGCACGCCCCTACCGGGATGAGCGCCGCCGCCAGGATACGAGTCGCCATTAGCAACCCGACTCGCGAGACGATAGCGGCCACGCCGAAGGCGCAGCAATTCACCCCGGTGCAAAGCACGATTAACCAGATTATAGCGACGTTGCGCACTGCCCCCGAGCAGGCGCGCGAGCTGTGCCTCGGAGAGCGTTCGCTGTTGCAAGCCGGCGCTCAGGATGATTTTGGTCAGCGTCTCCATTCATGAAAGATACTTTCATTTTATGAAAGGATCAAACATGACTTGGACAGCCTCACAGTCCGCCTCCGGTTGTAAACCAGCTCGCCCAAGAAGCCATCGCTGTTGTAGCAGCGCCATAGCTCGTCACGGTCGACCCTTGCAAGATGCTCAGCGAAGGTGGTCTCTTGCGGAAGGTCTGGACGCCGATCGAGAGCTTTTGCTGAGGCATGGGGCTTGGCGTGATGACCGCTTGCTGACTGTGCGGGTCGTAGCATGTGCGCTGCCTTGATGTCGATCTACGGGCGATCCCTCCAAGTCTCCGAGGTACAGGAGGCACATCACTGACAGGTTCATCGCGTCTGTATCCAATCCAGCAAGGCCCGAGTCACGGCGCCTGGATCGCGAAGCATCATCCAATGTCCACCGCCGGCGATTAGCGAGTAGCGCCAATCCGCTGCCACGTATCGTCCGGTCTCGATCATCTGGCGCTCCGGCACCAGGTCATCTGCCTCTCCCCAAAGCCCAAGCGTTGGCACCTGACACTTCGGTACATGCGGGTGTTGGTGATTCAGTCTGTCGAGCAATAGGTCCGCAACCGGCATGCTCAGCTCGATCCGTCGCATGTTGTGGAGCCGCTCGGGGTCGTCGAGGCAGCGTTGCGTGATCATCGCGCCCTCCGGATGGGAGCGGAGAAGCTCGCGCATCAGGCAGCCCTTGCTCGCAAGATAGAGGTCGGCTCCGATGCTCGTATTCGCCAGCGCTAAATACCAGTGATAGCGAAGATTGTCGATGCTGATTTCCGTCAGCGGCGCCGGATGGCCAACCGAGAGGGCGCTGAAGCTCGCGAAACGTTCAGGCGCCGCGAAGGCCATTTCCCAGGCAAGCATGGCACCATAGTCATGACCGACGAGATGAACCGCGTCGGCATTGAGCTGATCAATCAGCGCCAGCATATCCGCTGCCATCGCGGAGACCGAGCAACGCGTAATCTCATGTGGCGCGTCACTCTCACCATATCCAAGAAGATCGGGGCAGATTGCACAGTAACCCGCATCAGCCAGCACGCCTGCCTGATGCTGCCAAAGTTGCCCGTCATCCGGCCAACCGTGAAGCATCAAGACAATGTTGGTTCCCGCTCCTGCCTTGCGGACCCTGTAGCGAGCATCATTCAAGACATGATCAGCGGTTTTCAACGGCAACATGCAGTGTCTCCAGTCCAGTCTCGGACGTCATCGGGTTGGAACTCGAGCCGCGCTCGATCGCTGGCCCTGAGCCAAAGCATCCAGAACGTCGGCGCGCACGACAATTCCACGCAGGGAATCAAGCCATGAGTGTGGGAGCCTTGTTGAAAACGCTGCGCCGAGCGAGGCAACGCTCGCAGCTTGACATTGCCGTGAGCGCCGGATTGACGCAAAAGCATGTCAGCTTCATCGAGACGGGCCGAGTACGCCCGGGCCGAACGACACTGGAACGCATCGCTCAGGCGGTGAAACTGTCACAACCGGGCCGAGAGACCCTGCTTGCTGCAGCTGGATATTTGCCGAGCACGCCGACTAGCCCAAACGCCTCCGACTCCGTTCATGCACGCACTGCTGCCATGACTCAGCGTTTGTTGGCACAGCAAGAACCCTACCCAGGGATTCTTGTCGATCGCGCACAGAATCTGATCGCGATGAACCAAGGGTTCGCGCGGCTGATCGCACACTGGGCCGATGGTGATGCACTGTGGCAGCGTACCTGTGGTGATGATCGCCCGAACCTACTGCGCGCGTCGCTGCATCCAAAGGGCCTCTTTCCCTTCATGTCCGAACCCGAACAGCTGGTTCCAAACTATCTGAACCGCGTCATCGCTCAGGGATTTGATGACCCGGAGTCATGTCGCTTGCTCGACGCTATTTACGAGTGGCCCAACATTGCACCGCTCTTCACCGGGAGCCGTACGACCGACATGCCGATCCAGACCGCAGAGCGCTACTGCCTCGACCGCACTGAGTTGCGGTTTGACTGTTTGAGCGCCGCTATCGGTGCGCCATCAGCCTGGCATCGAAGCACGCTGTTCCTTGAGCTGTTCTACCCAGCGGACGACACCACGGAGGACGTGCTGCGCTGCGCATAGTCGTTATTCGACAGTGGCACTTGCCAAAGCGCTTGGGCGATTTCTGCCAAAGCTCATAACGCATTGCCCTGTTTTTGTATACGCTCAGGACGATTGGCAAGCAGGCGGCCATCTAAGCGCGCGTCTCTACCGGGGAGCAACGTCGGATAATCAACTCCAAGCGTTGAGAGTTCGGCAGGCCCCGTACGGCTGAGATCATTGAGGAACGCATCCGAGCAGCACGTCGACAGGGTGAAGGGATCAAGAAGATCGCCGCAGAGCTGGGTATCGGTGTCAGCACCGTTCAGCGGACCCGTTTTCCGGCAATCGCGTTAGAAGGTCGGCAGCGAACGCTCTGCAGACGCAGTACAACCGCCGCCAATCGGCCTGGACCGATCTCGAACCTAGTTGCGGAAGCTTTGGTACTCGTCGGTCAACAGCAGGATGTCGTAAGGCTGTTACAAGCGCGGGAATATGCCCTTTGGCGATGAGCGCAACCTTAGCTGATCCGGAAGGTGGGCTTGGTGCCGGGCTCGACCCGGTTCAGGGTATCCTTGTCGCCTGCAGTCCAAGGCCCCGCACTGTCCCCTCGATATGAATCTGCGCGACATCAAATACATCCTCGCCCTCGCCGAGACCCGCCACTTCGGCCGCGCCGCCGAGCGCTCGTTCGTCAGCCAACCGACGCTGAGCGGCCAGATCCGCAAGCTCGAGCATGAGCTGGGCGTGACCATCTTCGAGCGCACCAACCGCTCGGTCGAGATCACGCCGACTGGTCAGCTGATCCTGCAGCATGCACGCCTGCTGATGGAGCAGGCGGATGCCATCGAACAGGTCGCGCGCGCCCATCAGGACCCGCTCGCCGGACCGCTGCGCATCGGCGCCATCCCGACCCTGAGCCCCTATCTGCTGCCGCTGATCCTGCTGCCGCTGCGCGAGCGCCTGCCGCAGATCAAGTTGGTGCTGATCGAGGAGATCACCGAGACCTTGCTCAAGCGGCTCGAGCATCATGAGGTCGATGCGGCCCTGCTGGCAACCCCGGTCACCGAGCCCGAGCTGGTTGCGCGGCCGCTGTTCGAGGAGCCGTTCTGGCTGGCCCATCCGCGCCAGCATCCGCTCGGCGACAAGCCCGAGATCACCGAGGCCGATCTCGAAGACACCGAGCTGCTGCTGCTCAGCGACGGTCATTGCCTGACCCATCAGGTGATGGAGGTCTGCCGGCTGGCCGAGCGGCCACGCAGCGGCGAGATGGCGGATCTGCGCGCATCTAGTCTCGAGACCTTGTTGCAGCTAGTCGGTGCCGGTTTCGGCTGCACCCTACTGCCGGCGCTGGCCTGCAGCGGCGAGACCCCGCCGGACAGCCCGATCGTGCGCCGACCGTTGCATCTGCCAGACGCCTATCGGCGCATCTCGCTGGTCTCGCGGCGGAGCTTCCCGCGTCAGCAAGCGTTGGATGCCTTCGCCGAGGTGCTGGTCGCGCAGCTGCCGAGCTCGGTGCGGCCACTGCCGAGCGCGCCGATTGCTGCAGCCGGCGATGACGCGCTGTCTGTATCCACGCCTACCACTGCGTTTGACGCTGTAACCGAATCCGAGTCGGCGCATACCGCTGCCCCGGCGGCAGCAGCGCCGAGCCCAGTAGACCGATGAGCGAGCAACGCTTCTTCGCGAGCGCTGCGCGCAATCTCGAGAGCCTGCTCGCCGATGAGCTGCGTGGACTCGGCATCGAAAGCGCAGTCGAGACCCGCGCTGGCGTCAGTTTTTCCGGCGGCCTGGCCGACGCCTACCGCGTCTGCCTCTGGTCGCGAGTCGCGAGCCGCGTGCTGCTGCCGCTGGCCGAGTTCCCGGCACCAGACCCCGATGCACTCTACGCGAGCATGCGCGAGATCGACTGGTCCGAGCACCTCGGCCCGGAGCAAACCCTCGCGGTGTCGGTCGACAGCGCCCGCTCGCAGATCGAGCACACGCAGTTTGCCGCTCAGCGCATCAAGGATGCGATCGTCGATCAGATCCGTGAGCGCAGCGGCAGCCGTCCGAGCGTGCGCCCGATCCAGCCCGACCTCGCACTGCGCTGCCGGTTGTTCCGTGATCAGGCCCTACTCTTCATCGATCTCTCTGGCGAGGCCCTGCATCGGCGCGGCTGGCGCGTCCAGGGCGGCGCCGCACCCTTGAAAGAGACACTCGCCGCCGCGCTCTTGCTGCGCGCCGGCTGGCCCGAGATCGCCGCCAGCGGCGGCGAGCTGCTCGACCCGCTCTGCGGCATCGGCACCCTGGTCATCGAAGGCGCGCTGATCGCCGCCGACATCGCTCCAGGGCTGCGACGCACCTATTGGGGCTTCAGCGGCTGGCGCGGCCATGATCAGGCAGCCTGGAGTGCCTGGAGTACGCTTCTGGCCGAGGCCAAGGAACGCCGCGCGACCGGGCTGCATAGGCTCGCGCGCAGCAGCACCAGGCTACGCGGCAGCGATATCGATCCGGCCGCGATCAAGGCCGCGAATGCCAACGCCTCGCAAGCCGGACTTGCCGGCCATGTGCAGTTCGAGCGACAGGCACTGGAGGATTGCCGGCCGAGCCGTTCCTCTCCGATAGCGAGCCCAAGCCAAAGCCCAAGTTTAGTTGCAGGCCCAAGCCTGAGCCCAATGACCGGCACAGGCAATGGCGCCAGCCCGATTACCGGCACAGGCACCGACGGCAGCGCAACAACGAGCCTGAGTAAAGACACTGGCATCGACCGGAGAGCGCGGGCCGGCAACGACAGCCTGAGCGCCGAGCAGATCACCTCTTCAGCCTCAGCCGAGCGCGCATCCAGTCCCTCGCCGACACCCGGCCTGCTGATCACCAACCCGCCCTATGGCGAGCGCATCGGCGCTGAGGATCTCGCCGGCCTCTATCAGTTACTCGGCGCGCTGCTACGCACCCAGTTTGAGGGCTGGCATGCCGCCGTACTCACCGGCAATCCGGAGCTTGGCAAGCGCATGGGACTGCGCGCGCATCGGTTCCACACCCTATACAACGGGCCGATCGAGTGCCGCCTGCTGCACTTCGAGGTACGCCCCGAGGCGCATGTCTCAGACCGCCCGCGCCCGCTGCCGGCCGCCGAGCGGGGCCCGGGGGCCGAGATGCTCGCCAACCGGCTGGGCAAGAATCAGAAGGCGCTCAGGAAATGGCTGCAGCGCGAGGGCATCAGTTGCTACCGGCTCTATGATGCCGATCTGCCCGAGTACGCGCTGGCGGTCGACCTTTATCAGAGCGCTGATCCAGCAACCCCGGAGCGCCGCTTCGTGCAGGTGCAGGAATACGCCGCTCCGCCCGGCATCGACCCCAAGGCCGCGCGCCGGCGGCTGCGTGAAGGCATTGGCGTCATCGCCGAGGTGCTCGAAGTGCCGGAGCACGACCTGTTCTTCAAGGTCCGCCAGCCGCAGCGCGGCAAGGCCCAGTACGAGCGGCTGGCGCAGACTGGCCACTTCCACAAGGTCGCTGAAGATGGCCTGACCTTGTTGGTCAACTTCGAGGACTATCTGGATACCGGCCTGTTCCTCGACCACCGTGAGACGCGGCGGTTGATCGGCCACCTGGCCGCTGATCGCAACATGCTTAACCTCTTTGGCTACACCGGCGTCGCCAGCTGCCATGCCGCGCAAGGCGGCGCCCGATCAACCACCACGGTTGATCTCTCCAAGACCTACCTCGATTGGGCCAGGCGCAATCTCGCGCTGAACGGCTTCACCGGCCGAAGCCATCAGTTGATCCAAGCCAACTGTCTGGAATGGCTGGAGCAGGCCCGCGCCTATCGCGGTCACTTCGGGCTGATCTTCCTCGATCCACCAACCTTCTCGACCTCCAAGCGGATGGACGGCACCTTTGAGGTCGAGCGCGATCAAGTCAGACTGATCCGCACCGCCCTGGCCCTGCTCGCGCCCGATGGCGCATTGATCTTCTCGACCAACAAGCGGCGCTTCAAGCTCGACGAGGAGGCGCTGAGCGATCTGGACATCGAGGACATTAGCGCCCAGACCATCCCCAAGGACTTCGCCCGCACTCCGCACATCCACCGCTGCTGGCGGATTCGGTGCGGATCATGATGTGCGCCGCGCGACCACAGCCAAGGCCTCCACGGGCCGCTCGCCTTCATGGCGAAGCACCACCGTTTCGAGCTGATCAACAAGCAGTCCCGCTGCTTCAAACACCTGGCGCAGATAGCGCCGGCTGTGTCGGTAGCGCCCTGAAGGCTGGAGCTCCCAAGACTCACCGTCAGCCTCACCGTCGGCCTCCTCAGTGGTGGCGATGAACAGGCCTTCAGGCCGCAGCGCGGAGGCAATCGCGGCCACGAGCGGCTCCAAGGCGCCAAGATAGATCAGCACATCGGCGGCGATGATGACGTCCCAGTCCGCCTGCGTTGTGGCCAAGAAGGTCTCGGCATCGGCCTCATGCAGGGCGTCATAGAGGTCGCGCTCGGCCGCTCGGGCGAGCATCTCGGGCGACAGGTCCAAGCCCTCCAGGCGCTGAGCCAGCGGGTGCACAACCGGTCCGACCAGGCCGGTGCCGCAGCCGAGGTCGAGCACGCTGTCCACGCCCTCGGGACATGCCGCCCGCAGCAGGCGCTCGACCAGGGCCGGTCCAGCATAGTCGAGGGCACCGAGCCGGTCATCGAAGCTCTCGGCGAAGGCGTCGAAGGTGGCGCGGACATAGGGGCCGCTGGCCCGCTCGGGCGGCGCGGCGTCCATCAGCGCCGGCACCAGATGCTGAGCCGTCGGGCTGTCGGGGTAGGCCCCGAGCCAAGCGATGGCCTCTTGTCTGGCCTGCTCCGGCTTGCCAGCGGCACGCAACGCGTAGAGCGTCTGGCCATGGACCGTGTGCAGGGACTCCGCGTTGGGCTGCAAGGCGAGGGCGCGGCGGCCTTCCTGCAATGCCGTCTCGAGGGCGCCGGCGTCCTGAGCCGCCTCCGCCAAGCCCACACGCGGGGTTGGATCATCCGGCGCAACTTCCGTCGCTGCCCGAAATGCCGTCATCGCCTCTTGCGGCTGTGGCAGCCGGCGCAAAGCGTTGCCGAGCATCAGAGGCCCCTGCGCCAGCTGCGGGGCCTGAGCGATGGCCTGACGGGCGGCCTGGGCGGCCTCGTCATCGCGTCCCTTGCGCCATAGCGTCGCTGAGAGTCCGGTCAGCGAAGGTGCGTGATCGGGGCGCTGCGCCAGCGCACGGCGGTGCAGCGCCTCTGCGTCATCTAGGCGACCCGCCTCGCGCTGCGCGTGTCCACAGGCGGTGAGAATCGGTGCCGAGTCGGGCGCCAAGCTGACCGCCCGCTCCAAGGCCTCGAGCGCCTCATCATGCCGATCCTGCGCCTTGAGCACGGTGGCGAGATTGGCCAGGATCTCCGGGCTATTCGGCGCCACGGCAAGCGCATCGCGATAGGCGCCCTCGGCCGCCGCTGGCTGGCCAGCATCCTTCAGCGCCAAACCCAGATAACGATGCACCTCGTGGTTGTTAGGATCGCCCTTCAACGAGGCGCGAAAATGGCGAATCGCCTCCTTGGGCCGACGGCGTTGATGGACGGCGATCCCCAGATAATAGAGGGCACGGGCATCTGTCGGACGCCGCCGCAGGATGCGACGGTAGGCCTTCTCGGCCTGTTCGAGCTTACCGGCACGATGGAGGCCGGCGGCCTCGGCAAGCGCCTTGTCCGAATTCCGCGAAGGCTTGCGCGAGGAGCCAAGCGAGGCGGTACGCTGCGCCATCAATCTCTCCCGTCTTGTCGGTGACTGCGCCGAGATTGTCTTTTGCGCTATCGTAAGACGTCAATGAACACCAAGCATCGCAGTCAAATCTACAACATCTATGTGGTCGTTGGCCTCAGCAGCCTGCTCCTAATCAGCAGCTTCTATGTGTTCGGCATGAGCCCACTCATCGGCTACCTGCGCGCGACGCATACAGAGAGTATCGATCTGGCCTTACAGAACAGCGTCGGGCGCCTGCGCGCGATCCTAGAGAGCCATGCAGTGCTTGCACAACAGGCTGCCAGTCGCAGTGCGATTCGCCTGAAACAGGTCGCATTTCTGCGCGGTGAGATCACGCGCGAGGCCCTCGTCGCCTTCAGCCAGCCCAAGCTCGCCGATGCCTTGGAGGCCAATGATGTTTTGCGCGCCATTGCGCGCCATGGCCCTAACGGTGAGCGCCTGTTCAGCGTTGGCGTGCCGGTGCCCGAAGCCTTAACGGCAGACTGCGATGCACATTCCCTCGATCAGGTGCGGATGCTGCCAACAACCGAACAGGCTGAGCGCACAGGAGCACTGGTCTATTGCTCGCCGATTGTGGACCGCAGCTTTGGGCGTATTGGCTTCGACATCCTGATCATCAGTGATCAAGCCGTGCAGCAGTTCATCGACGAGCAAAGCCGCTGCACCAACACCTTGGCGCTGATCGATGGCGGACGCGAAATCAGGTATTGGTCGAACAAGTCTGCCGATGACCAAGCCCATGCAGCGCTGCAGCAATGGCTCGAGTCGGCATCGACCGAACCGCGCTTTGTCATCCGCCAACAACCGGTGGGCATCGGCACCTGGAGCCTCGTGTCGATCGTCGACGCCGGAGAATTCTTCGCGCCCATCGACAAACAGACCTTAGTGCTCCTGGGCACCACCGCCGTCGCGACGCTGGTGATCTATCTGCTGACAGTGGTGGCGTTGCGGCCGATCGTCTCGACCCTCGCGCGCGAAGAGCACCTGTTGATCCTCTCGCGCAGTGATGGACTGACTGGACTCTATAACCACGCCTATATGCAAGAGCTGATCGATGCCGAGCTCGAGCGCGCAACCCGCTATCAACGCCCGCTGATCCTGGTCCTTTTCGACATCGACCATTTCAAGGTCCTGAACGACCAGTACGGACATCAAGCCGGCGACCAGATCCTGATCCAGCTCGCGGAACGATGCCAGAGCTTCAGCCGCAACTCGGATACCCTAGCCCGCTACGGCGGAGAGGAATTTCTCATCATCTTGCCCGAGTCCGACCGGGAACAAGGCCAGCAGTTTGCCGAGCGCTTGCGCAAAGACATCGCTCAAACGCCCTTCATCTTCGGCGAGACTCACCTGCGTATCACCGTCAGTATCGGTCTGGCACATTGGAGCGGACTCGGCGCCCCACCGACCAAGGCCGAGCTGATTCGCGCCGCCGATCGCGCGCTCTATCGCAGCAAGGAGCAGGGGCGCAACCGAGTAACGCTAGGCTAAAACCTGCATGAACTGGCATGACGTGCCGAAGCACCTTGACCTCGGCAACCCAATAAGCACCCGGGGTCTAGATCGATAATGGCATCAGCGGCAGCCTGGGGGCTGGCGGGACTGTTGGTCCTAGCCGCCGGTTTCTGTCTCCTGGAGCGACAGCTGTGGCGCGCCTGCCTGGGCTTTGTGGCCTTCGCGCTGCTGATGTCGCTGGCGTGGCTGTTGCTCGGTTCACCTTGGCTGGCGATGGCCGAGGCCTTGCTCGGCGCACTGCTGACCGGTGGCACGTTGCTCTGGACGCTGCGCGGCCGTGGAGCACTGCCGCGCTTGGCCCCAGTGGATGAGACACCGCGGCGAGCGCGCCGCACCGCACCGCTGCGCTGGCTGCTGATCCTGAGCTGGCTGAGTCTGAGCGGCGCTGCCCTGATCTGGCTGCTCGGCCTCGATGCGCTGCGCCCGCCGACATCGATCAACAGGCTATTGGCCGCGACTGGCGTGCTGATCATGGGCCTGGGGCTCTGGGGCTTCAGCGCTCAGCGCCATCTGCTGCGCCGGCTGCTGGCCTTCAACCTGCTTGGCTCGGGAGTTTTCCTCGTGCTGGCTGGACTTGCCACGTCGGCACCCATCCCAATCGCCGAGGTTCGAGCCTTGATCCTGATCGGGTTGGTCGTGGCACTGCTAGGCTCGGTGCTCGGCGCGGCACTGTTGCTGCAATTGCATGCACAGGCTGGTCAGGTCACGTTGAATGCCGTCTATGGTGCAGATGCAAATGCAGGCAGTGGGACAGGCGCGGGTCTGACTCCGGGTACAGAGTCGAGCGCAGCTCCGGATACTGGCGCAGGTCTTGGTGCAAGCACAGGCAGATGAGCCCGACGCCGTTCCATCTGCTCTGGCTGCTCTTCGCGCCGCTGGCCCTCGGTCTACTGGCTTGGGTACGCCCGCCGCGCCATAGCGGCTTGGTCTTGCTCGTCGCCCTGCCGCTGCCATTGGTGGCACTCTGGCTACTGCTCGGCCTTGACACCGAGCCGATGGCCGGACGCGTGGCACTCGGGCCGCTGATGCTGCATTGGCGCCTGGACGGACTGGCCGCTTTGTTATGGCTGTTGACGCAGCTGCTGCTCCTCGCCAGCGCCCTCTATGCCGCAGGCTATGTCCGCACCACGACACTCGGCCAGCGCGCCTATGCCTGGCTCTGGCCGCTCATGGGCGGCCTGGCGCTGGGTCTGGGGCTGATCTGGAGCGCCGCCGATCTGCTCCTGCTCTACGCTGGCCTGGAGCTGATGGGGCTCTGCGCCGTCGGCATGATGCTGCTTCCCGGCAGTGCCGAGGCCCTGACTGCCGGTCTGCGCTATCTGCTGTTCGCGCTGGTCGGCTCGCTGACCTGGCTGCTCGGCATCGCCCTGCTGCTCGGCGCCTGGGGTCGACTCGATCTGGCCGGGCTGGCAGCCGTCGCCCAACCCGATCCGGTCACCCAAATCGCCGTCGCCCTACTGGCGAGCGGTTTGCTTCTGAAGGCGGCGATCTTTCCGCTGCACAGCTGGCTGGCTCCGGTCCATGGCAGCGCCTGGACCCCGGTCAGCGCCATCCACGGCGCGCTCGTGGTCAAGGCCTCGTTCTTTATCCTACTCATGCTCTGGCGCGCGCTGCTGCCCGAGGCCGTCGCTGGCGCCTGGGCGCTTGGAGTGCTCGGCAGCCTGGCGGTGCTCTGGGGTGGTTTGCAGGCCTGGCGCGCCGTCGGGCTCAAACAGCTCGTGGCCTGGTCCACTGTCGGTCAATTGGGCTATCTGATGCTGGCCTTCCCCTTGCTCGCCGGAACCAGCGCGGCCGTCGCGACCATGGCCTGGCAGGCAACCTGGCTGCAGCTCGCCGGACATGCGTTGGCGAAGGCGGCGATGTTCATGGCCGCAGGTAATCTGCTGCTTGCCACCGGCGCGCATCGACTCGCAGGGCTGACTGGAGCCAGCCGCCGGTTGCCACTCTCGCTGATGACCTTCGGACTCGCGGCGGTGACCCTGATGGGGCTGCCGCCCAGTGCCGGCTTCACCGCCAAATGGCTGTGGCTGCAGGCCTCGCTGGCCTCGGGCCAATGGCTCTGGGTGGCCGTGCTCGCATTGGGCAGCCTGCTCAGCGCCATCTATGTCTTCCGCGTGCTGCGCTGCTCCTTCGTCGAAGACGCCCCTGAGCCAGCGTTCCGCCATCTTCCGTTGGGGATGGAACTCATCGCCTTGATGTTGGCGCTAGCCGCCATCGGGCTGGGCCTGGCGGCCGGTTGGCCGCTGTCGTTTCTGACGTCAGCGGGGGTGCCATGAGTGCCGTGCTGCCGCTGGCGACCCTGGCCAGCTCGCTGCTGACTGCTGCGGTGATCTTCATGCTGCCGGAACAGGCCGTGCGCACCCGCACCGCGCTGAACCTCGCCGCCGCGCTGATCAAGCTGGTGTTGGTGATCTGGATGGCCTGGGGGCTGACCCAAGGCCAAGCCTACGCAGTCGAGTTCCCGGTGGTCGAGGGGCTGAGCTTCGTCTTGCGCGTGGACGCGCTCGGGCTCACCTTCGCCGGGCTATCCTCGCTGCTCTGGCTATTCACCACCATCTATGCCATCGGCTACCTAGAGGACTCGCCCAACCGCCGGCGCTTCTTCGGGTTCTTCAGTCTCTGCGTCGCCAGCACCCTGGGCATCAGCCTAGCCGGCAACCTATTTACCCTGCTGATCTTCTATGAGCTGCTGACACTCTCCACCTATCCGCTGGTCGCGCATCGCGGCACGCCGCAGGCCTTGGCAGCGGCCACGGTCTACCTGCGCTATACGCTCAGTGCCGGCCTGGTGCTGATGGTTGGCATGGTGGCGTTGCAGGTCTTGGCCGGGGATCTGCGCTTCGGCCAACAGGAGATCCTGGCCGCGCTCGGCCCCGAGGCTCACCCTTGGCTGATCGGCCTGTTCTGGATGCTGATCCTCGGCTTCGGCGTCAAGGCGGCGCTGGTGCCGCTGCATGGCTGGCTGCCGCGGGCGATGGTGGCACCAGCGCCGGTCAGTGCCCTGCTGCACGCGGTGGCCGTGGTCAAGGCCGGCGCCTTCGGTATCGTGCGGCTGGTCTACGATGTCTATGGCATCGGCTTCAGCGCGGCCCTGGGCGTGCTCGATGGGCTGGTGGTGA
>NZ_JBUDPI010000058.1:0-14380 GCF_054919635.1 Halochromatium sp.
CGCGGGAGCAGGCGCTCGAACAGCTCGACCGACCAGGTCTCGAGCGCCTCCGGTAGCAGCGTGTGATTGGTGAAATGGCAACTGTTGCGGGTGATGGTCCAGGCCTGCTCCCAGGGCATCAGGTGATCGTCCATCAGCAGGCGCATCAGTTCGGCGACCGCGAGCGAGGGATGGGTGTCGTTGAGCTGGATCGCGAACTTCTGATGGAAACGCTCGAGGGTGCCAGCGTTGCGCCGCTCGAGCCGAATCATGTCCTGCAGCGAGCAGGAGACGAAGAAGAACTGCTGCTTGAGCCGCAGCTCCTTGCCGGCGACGGGTTCATCGTTCGGATACAACACCTTGGAGATGGTCTCGGCATCGATCTTCGCGTGCACGGCGCCGTAGTAGTCGCCCACGTTGAAGGCGCCAAAATTGAACGACTCCGGGGCTTCCGATCGCCAGAGCCGGAGCAGATTCACGTTGGCGACACCATAGCCCATGATCGGGGTGTCATAGGCGACGCCGTTGATGACTAGATCGGGTCGCCAGCGTTGGCGGACCTCGCCATGCTCATCGGTGTATTGCTCACTACGACCCCCAAAGCCGACCGGAAATGCCAGCTTTGGGCGCATGATCTCCCAGGGGTTGCCGTTGCGCAGCCAGGTGTCGCCCTTTTCGATCTGCCAGCCATCGACGATGACCTGGTCGAAGATGCCGAACTCATAGCGGATGCCGTAGCCGATGGCCGGTATCTGGGTGGTCGCCAGTGAGTCCATGTAGCAGGCCGCCAATCGCCCGAGCCCGCCGTTACCGAGCCCGGGCTCCTCTTCGGTCTCGATGATGCGCTCGAGATCGAGCCCAAGCTCTTCCCCGGCCTCGCGTGCAACCTCGGTGATGCCGAGGTTGATCATGTTGTTGGCCAGATGCGGGCCGAGCAAGAACTCCGCCGACAAGTAGCAGACCGTGCGCGCATTCTGATCCTTGTAGATGCGCGCCGAGCTGATCCAACGCTCGAGCATGCGATCGCGAACCGTGTAGGCGGCGGCCTGATACAGGTTATTGTCGGTGGCTACCTCCAGGGATCGGCCTTGGATGTAGAACAGGTTGTCGAGGAAGGCGCGCTTGAGCGCGTCCCTGGATAAGCCGGTGCGGGTGCGCTCATCGTCCAGCCGGTCGTCAGGCGTGCTCATGCGGGGCTCCTCCTCTGGTGATATTCAGAATGGCCAGACCCAATCGTCGACCTCGGGCAGATCGGTGCCGTACTCATGGGCATAATTTCGGCATTCGATCTGCTTATCCTTGAGCCGCTCCATGACATGGGCGCCGGCGACCTGTAAGCGCGGCACGCGCTTGATCACATCCATGGCCAGCGTGAAGCGATCGATCTCGTTCTCGATCGCCAACTCCAATGGCGTGTTGATGTTGCCCCGCTCCTGGTAGCCACGCACAGGCAGGTTCTTGTGATTGGTGCGCCGATAGGCGAGCCGATGGATCAGCCAGGGATAGCCGTGGAAGTTGAAGATTACCGGCCGATCCTTGGTGAAAAGACTGTCGAAATCGGCATCGGTGAGTCCGTGCGGATGCTCATTCGGGGTAGTGATCCGGAATAGATCGACGACGTTGATGAAGCGGATCTTCACCTCGTCGAAGTGCTCGCGCAGCAGCGCTGTGGCGGCCAGTGCCTCCTTGGTCGGGATGTCGCCGCAACCGACCAGTACCGCATCGGGCTCCTCGCCCTGGTCGTTACTGGCCCAGTCCCAGATCCCCAGGCCCTTGGTGCAGTGTTTGATGGCCGCGTCCATGTCCAGATACTGCAGGTGATTCTGCTTGTCGGCGACGATCACATTGATGTCATCGCGACTCTGCAGGCAGTGGTTCACCGTCGAGAGCAGGGTGTTGACATCTGGCGGCAGGTAGATGCGCGTGACCTCCGGGTTCTTGTTCACCACCACGTCAAGGAAGCCGGGGTCCTGATGGGTGAAGCCGTTGTGGTCCTGGCGCCAGACGGTGGAGGTGATTAGCAGGTTGAGCGAGGAGATGCGCGCGCGCCAGGGGATGTCCTCGCAGATTGCGAGCCACTTGGCATGCTGGTTGTACATGCTGTCGATCACATGGACGAAGGCCTCATAGGTGGCAAAGAAGCCATGCCGTCCGGTGAGCAGATAGCCCTCGTACCAACCCTCCAGTGTGTGCTCCGAGAGCATCTCGAGCACGCGGCCGTCCGGCGAGAGCTCACCGCCATCGGCATCCTCGTCCTTGTAGTCGCAGAGCCAGAGCTTCTTTGATGCCTCATAGATCGCATCGAGCTTGTTTGAGCTGTTCTCATCTGGGCCGAAGACGCGGAAGTTGTCCGGGTTCTTCGCCATCACATCGCGCAGCAGCGCGCCGACCGGCTTGGTGTTCATTTGCCGAGTGCTGGCCGGCTTGTCGACTGGGATCCCGTAGTCCCGGAAGTCTGGTCGGCGTAATGCCTGGCGCAGCAAGCCGCCATTGGCGTGCGGATTCGCGCTCATGCGCAGGATGCCTGTGGGGGCGAGGGCCTTGAGCTCTGGAATCAGCCGTCCACTGTCGTCGAAGAGCTCCTGGGGCCGGTAGCTCTTCATCCAGTCCTCGAGCTGGCGCAGATGGGCCTCGTTGCCGTGTATGCCCGAGAGCGGGACCTGATGCGAGCGCCAGAAGCCCTCGACCTTGTGGCCATCGACCTCCTCGGGTCCGGTCCAGCCCTTGGGGGTGCGCAGTACGATCATCGGCCAATGCCCGCGCGTCGCGTTGCCTGAGCTGCGCGCCTCGTCTTGCAACGCCTTGATCTCGGCATAGCAGGCGTCCAGGGTCTCAGCCATCTGCCGGTGCATCGTCATCGGGTCGTCGCCCTCGACGAAATGCGGCGTCCAGCCGTAGCCGCGCATCAGGTTGGCGAGCTCCTCGTTTGGGATGCGCGCGAGCAGGGTCGGATTGTTGATCTTGTAACCGTTGAGATGCAGGATCGGCAGCACCGCGCCGTCGCGGATCGGGTTGAGATATTTGGCCGAGTGCCAGGAGGTTGCCAGCGGGCCGGTCTCGGCCTCGCCGTCGCCGACTGCGACCGTCACGATAAGGTCCGGGTTGTCAAACGCAGCGCCAAAGGCGTGCGAGATCGAGTAGCCGAGCTCGCCGCCCTCATGAATGGAGCCGGGCGTCTCCGGGGTGCAATGGCTGCCGATGCCACCGGGGAACGAGAACTGTTTGAAGAAGGCCCGCATCCCGGCCTCGTCCTCGCTCTTGTTCGGATAGATCTCCGAGTAGGTGCCTTCGAGGTAGACCGGCGCCAGTACGCCGGGTGCGCCATGGCCAGGCCCGGCGAGGAAGATGGCTTCTTGCTCGTGGGCGTTGATCAACCGGTTCATGTGCACGTACATGAAGGCCAGGCCAGGGCTCGAGCCCCAGTGGCCGAGCAGGCGCTGCTTGAGGTGTTCGACACGCAACGGCTCGCGCAGCAAGGGGTTGTCGCGCAGGTAGATCATGCCGACGGCCAGATAACAGCAGGCGCGCCAATAGGCGTCGATCTTCTCGAGCTGGGCCTGATTGAGGGTCGCGGAAGCCACTGGGTTGGTGTCGGCCATGCTGATCTCCTGAGCTCGGGGTGTTGTTAAGCAGGTTAGAGTGTTTAGGTGAACATTTGGTGACGCCGATGGTTTGATGAGGCTCAGTGCCCTGTCTCAGTGCGACCAGCTTCAATGCGAACAGCTGGCGACAGGCAAATGCCGCTGAGGACAGCGCTCGACTGCTGTCTCGGGGTAACGCCTGCGCTCGTCTCTTGATCGACACTGCGTCGTCTTCTTGCTGTCATCAACCTCTGTCAACCTTTCCGGTTGAATGCTGTTGCCAACCCCAGTCCCTCTGGGAAGCAACCTTTTTTCTTGCCAGGAGCAAAGAGTGAACGATCACAGCGCAAACCTCGACGGTATGGACTGGCTGAAGGCCGAGCTCGAAGCGGAGCTTGACGAGGATTACGAGCTCGAGCTGTCCGAGCCTGCACTCTCGCTTGAGCTTAGACGTATCTACAAGAAGCGGCATCCGGCGACGCTGGATCGGGCAACCTACTTCAAGGCCCTGCTGACCTTGCAAGCCGAGCTGATCAAGCTCCAGGACTGGGTGGAGCATACTGGAGAGAAGATTGCCGTCATCTTCGAGGGGCGTGATGCTGCTGGCAAAGGGGGCGTGATCAAGCGCATCACGCAACGCTTGAATCCTCGCGTCTGCCGAGTGGTCGCGCTGACCAAACCCAGTGAGCGCGAGCGCACCCAATGGTATTTCCAGCGTTACGTCCCGCATCTGCCGTCCGGTGGTGAGATCGTGCTCTTCGACCGCTCCTGGTACAACCGCTCAGGGGTCGAGCGGGTGATGGGCTTTGCGACGCCGGAGCAGGTCGAGCAATTCTTCCAGGACGTGCCTGAGTTCGAGCGCATGCTAGTACGCTCCGGAATACGGCTGGTCAAGTACTGGTTCTCGATCACCGACGAAGAGCAGCAGCTGCGGTTTTTGATGCGCATCCATGATCCCCTCAAGCAGTGGAAGTTGAGCCCGATGGACCTCCAGTCGCGCGTGCGCTGGGAGGATTACACTAAGGCCAAGGAAGAGACTTTCGCCCGCACCAACATCCCTGAGTCGCCCTGGTTCATCGTCGAAGCCAACGACAAGAAGCGGGCGCGGCTGAACTGCATCCATCACCTACTGGATCAGATTCCGTACCAGGATGCCCCGCACGAGCCGATTACCTTGCCGGATCGGGTCTTCAATCCTGACTATGATCGCGCGGTGCTGCCCAATGAGCTCTATGTGCCGGCGCGCTATTGACCGCTGACCGATCGATGACAGGTTGACGGGCCGATTGGCATTTAGGCCGATTGACGCTGGGCCGATTGACATCAGCCTGGCGCTAATGCGCTGCTCACCTGGATTCGTCTGAGTTGATCGTCAGTGGGCCAACGGGAACGCGGGCAAGATCCCAGCGCGGGATGGCTTGTTGCCAGAATTCAGCGACATTGGCGCTCGCGTCCGCGAGCGGCGCCTGGCCGAGCAGTTGCCATACCCGCAGCAGGCTGGGCAGTGGGTCAGCGGGGTCGACTGGGGCCGCCGCTAGGCTTTTGGAGAGCTTGCGGCCATCGTCACCGAGCAGCAGCGGCAGATGCGCATACTCAGGCTGAGGAAGACCGAGGCAGCGCTGCAGGTAGATCTGCCGGGGCGTGGAGCCGAGCAGGTCAGCACCGCGCACCACGCGTGTGATGCCTTGCTCGGCATCGTCGACGACCACCGCGAGCTGATAGGCAAAGAAGCCATCGGCCCGGCGCATTACGACATCGCCGACCTCGGCTGCCAGGTTCTGGGTATTGGGTCCATGGATGATGTCGACGACGCTGAGATCACCGCAGTCGACGCGCAGGCGCAAGCTGCGCGCCGCGCGACCGGGCGGCAGGCCGGCACGACAGTTGCCGGCATAGATGGGACCTTCCGGACCCTGTCGTCCGTTGGCGGCGATCTCGCGGCGCGTGCAGGCGCAAGGATAGGTCAGTTGGTCTTGGCGAAGCCGCTCGAGCGCGGCCTCATACTGGCCGCTGCGCTGGCTTTGGTAGCTGACCGCTTCATCCCACCAGAGTCCAAAGGCCTCGAGTGTCTTCAGGATGGCAAGGTCGGCACCGGGGAGACAACGCTGCTGGTCGACATCTTCGATGCGCAGCAGCCAGGCCCCGCCCTGATGACGCGCGTCGGCAAAGCTGCCGACGGCGGCAATCAGTGACCCAAGGTGTAATGGACCGGTCGGAGACGGGGCGAAGCGGCCGCGGTAACGGAGAGGTACTGAGTCCGGTGCCAAGCCTCGGGTGCCGACGATCGACTAGCCGCGCTGCCGCTCGCGGATCTCGTCGAGTGTTTTGCAGTCGATGCAGAGGGTAGCCGTGGGTCGGGCCTCGAGCCGCCGCACGCCGATCTCGACGCCGCAGGCCTCGCAGTAGCCGTAGTCGTGCTCGTCGATGCGCCCAAGCGCTTCGTCGATCTTGCGGATCAGCTTCCGCTCGCGGTCACGGGTGCGCAGCTCGAGGCTGAACTCCGATTCCTGGGTCGCCCGATCGTTCGGGTCCGGGAAATTGGTGGCCTCATCCTGCATATGATGGACCGTGCGGTCGACCTCTTCCATCAGCTGCCGTTTCCACTCCAGCAGCAGCCCGCGGAAGTGCTCTTCCTGGTCCGCATTCATGTACTCCTCGTCCTGTGCGACGGTGTAGGGCTCAAAACCGAGCGCCCTTGCGCCTTTCTTCTCTGTCTCGGCCATGATGTGCTCCCGGAGACGATGCGATGTTGAAACCGGCCCTCTAAGGTGACGTAGGCGCGGTCCTGTTAAGCCTGCGCCGAGCGGCAGCCACCGACCGCCCGACATCGAAGCCGCTCCTTCTAGCAGATCGCTTCGGCCGCGACAAGCACTGAGCGCGCCAGCTCGACCTCTCGGCTGTGCTAATCTTGCGCGCCGATCACGCTTTACTCACCAAGAAGGAAACCCCGATGCAGACGGGTCTTCAAGCCCTGATCTTCGATGTTGATGGCACCCTGGCCGATACCGAGCGCGATGGTCATCGCCCGGCCTTCAATGCCGCCTTTGCTGAGGCTGGCCTCGACTGGCACTGGTCGGTTGAGCTCTATGGCGAGCTGCTCTCGGTGACTGGTGGCAAGGAACGGATGCGTCACTACCTGAGCCAGTACCGGCCCGACTTCGAGCTCGACAAGCAGGCCTTTTCGAGCCTCGATGGGCTGATCGCGCACCTGCACCGACGTAAGACCGAGCACTATCTCGAGCGGCTGGGCAAGGGCGGTATCCCGCTGCGCACCGGCGTGCTGCGGCTGCTGCGCGAGGCAAGAGACGCCGGTGTCAGGCTAGCGATCGCAACCACGACGACCCCAGCCAACGTCACGGCATTGCTCGAGTCTGGTCCAGAGCCCGGGTTGGTGGACTGGTTCGAGGTCATTGCGGCCGGCGACGTCGTGCGGGAGAAAAAGCCCGCTCCTGACATCTTCGAGCTCGCCCTCGCGCAGCTCAACCTGCCGGCCTCGGCCTGCGTTGCCGTCGAAGACTCCGAGAATGGTGTCCGCTCGGCGCTCGGTGCCGGCCTCGATGCGCTATTGGTCACCACCAGCTCGTACACCGAGCGCCAAGACTTTGGCGGTGCCACCCTGGTGGTGGACCAGCTCGGCGAGCCTGGTGATCCAGCCCGGGCCCTGATGGGCGATCTCGGCGGCGCTGAGTATGTCGACCTTGACGTGCTGCGCAGGCTGCGTGAGCAGGTGTTCGGTTAGCGCAATAGATAAAGACGATCGCAGAGACCATAGGCTGATCAGGCGATTTCCTGACGGGCCTGCTAGCCAACGGGCGCTCGTCCGCGCTCTGCGGCGCTGCATCAAAAAGGACGCCGAGCGCATCGGCACCGGTGCCAGAATCTGCTAAAGCAACCTCTCTGCGGCGCCGGCATGCGTTGGAATCGCTTAGCGTCTAGACAATCTGCTCAACCTGGTCTAGCTGAGTCATCACGCGGTCAGCGCTGACGCCAATCAGCTCAGGGTCGCCTTCTCGGAGTCGAAGCGAGCGCGCATCGCCAGCAAAGAGTGCCGTGTTGAGACCGAGCTGCTGCGCCGGCCAGATGTCGTTGCGTCGATCGTTGCCGATGTAGAGGACCTGCTCAGGTCGGATGCCGTGCTCGCGTGCGAGCCCGTCGAGGGCGACTTGGTAGATCGCGGTCGATGGCTTGGCCTCGCGCAGCTTGTAGGACCAGGTGCTGCAGCGAGGAGCGAGTCCGAGCGCGGCCGGTGCTCGGCCGAGGAAGGCCTCCAGGATCAGGGGCGTGTAGAACTGGGCGTTGGAGACGATGCCGAGCACCAGGTCGCGTTTGCGTAGGGTGCTGAGCACCTCGGCGAGACCGGGCATTGGCCAGGTCGGATTCACGCGGCACTCGTATTCCACTGCGATCCGTTCCAACTGTTGTGGGGTTGGCTGGTGTCCCTGCTCGGCAAGCAGGGTTGCCCAGATCGCTCGAATATCCACCTCTGGGTAAAGCCTGCCACTGGCCTGAGCACGCGCGTGATCGGCGCGGATGAGAGCGCTCAGGTGCTCGCGGATCGGTGCGCTCAGCTGTTGCTGGATGCCGGTTGGCGATTGCTGCGGTGTTTGGTCATCGCGATGGCTGCGACCATGCTCGCTGGTGGGGTGATCCTGTCCGTTCAACCGCTCCGGTGTGTGACAAACCTGCTGATCGGCCTGCGCGCACTCCTCGTTGATGCCTGCGTTGATGTCGGCGTTTGCGAGCAGCGTTTGGAGGTCGATCGACCCCGGCTGGTTGCCACTGAGCCCGATATCGCCGCTGGCGGAGATCAACAGGGTGCCGTAGACGTCGAAGAGCACCGCTTTGATCCCCTGGAGCGGCTTCAGCCATGGCTCCATGCCGGTCGGCTTGGGCTCGAGCGGGGTACTTAGGTCGCGGATACGGGCGATGAGGGTCTGGTCGCTCATGCGGCGCTGCCAACCGGGGTATGGGCGTGATGGGCGTTTGTCATGCTGGGGCTGGAGGTCTCTGGCTCAGGTTCGCAGCAGGTGGAGCCGTTCCGGGGCCTGGAAACGGCCGATGAGCGTTTGGCCATCGGCCTGGTCGCGCAAGGGGGTGGTGGGTGCATTGAGCAGAGTCTCGTAGATCGCCTCAAGCCGGCGTCGGTAGCCGTCGATCAGGTATTCGTGCTCGACCACCGTCTGGTTGCGCGCGATCAGCTCGGCATTGGCGGCGAGCGGCGGTGAGGTTGCGTCGAGGGCGGAGCCGGCGGCCGGGTCGGTGCGGACGTGGCGCAGCACCTGTGTTTGCGCGTCTTCGTCGAGGCGGCCGAAGTCGACGCGGCCTTCCTCATCCACCGCCGCGCGCCAGGCACGCTCGAGGTCATCAGTCTCGCGCTCGCGACCATAGGCGCCGGCGGCGGCCGCAAGGGCTTGGTCGAGGCGCTGGCGAAGCGCTGTCGCATCGATCCAGTCGAGCGGGACCGGCAGACGCTGATAGAGTCCACTGAGGTCGAGTCCATCAGCGCTGAAGTCGGCGGTGATCTCGGGGAGGTCACGGCCGGCGAGCGGGCGGCCGATGAGCCAGGGCTCGAGGAACGCGAGGCCAAAACCTTCGGCAACGCTGGTGGTCATCAGCGCGTGGCTAGAGGCGAGTAAGGCCGCGAAATCGGCTGTTCGAGCGCCAAGCTCAAGGTCGACAGGCAAGTCCAATTCCTGAGTGAGCCTTGCCCAGCGCTGATAGATCGGCTGTTCGATCGGGTTCTGCGGTGCCTGGGTCGTCGCGAAGCGGTCCTCAGGGCCGGCGAGTGCGGCCCAGAGCAGCAGCTCGCCGAGGTTCTTGCGACGGATGGCGCGGGTTGGATAGAGCCAGCGACGGTGGTTAGTATCCACTACAGGACCAGCATGCTGCGTTGGATGGCGTGATGCCCCCCTGCCTTGGTCGCGATGCTCGTTCTCTGCCCGATCCTTGTCGTGATGCTCACTCATGACGTCGCTACGGCGTCCGCTGAGGGGCGAGCTGGATGGCTCGGCGGCGAAGAAGACCGCGTTCGGCAGCCGATGTCGTTGTCCGTCCGGTATGCCCGCCGCGGCAAGGAAACGGTGATCGCGCGCATTGAGCGTGGCGTAGTGGATCTGCGGCGCCAGCGGATAGAGCTGGGCAGAGAGCCTTGCACCATCTTGGGCGCTAATGGTCTCAAGCATGCGCCGGTAGAGGGCAGGGCGGCCATCCTCGGCAAAATCATGCGGCTGTAGGAGCAGACGATGGCCAGCCTTGGCGAGTCCGCGGACGGCACCTGGCAGGGCGAGGTTCTTGCCTAAGCAGTGATTATGCACATGCCAGACATCCGGGGATGTGCCGAGTGCGCGCTTCGCCGCCTGCTCCATGGCTTGCTGTAATGCCCTCGGCGCTAAGGGTTGGCGGTGCTCCTCGTAGCCAAGCGCGGGTATCACCTCGATGCGAGCTCTGAGCGACTCCGGTTGCTGCGCAGGCTCACCGCTGAGCACGACGACCGAATGACCGGCCGCGGCAAGGACGCTGCAGGCGTGCTGGATCACTCGGGTGACGCCCCCGGTCTGGAGATGGAAATGGACGATCGCGATATGCATGCTGTGGGATCATAGCCTGTATCGCTTGTCGGTTTGATGATTCTGCTGTGACGCCTGCAACGCTGTGGTCTCATCGAAGACGAGTCCACCTGAAGGTGGCGTTGGGCACAGGTTATGCGAGCCCGAATGCACTGCGGCCCTGCAAGCTTGGCAGGTAGCGCCTGCAAGCTCTGCAAGCAGCGATCGAGTCCGATGGTGCTAACTGATCCTGATGAATGGGCCTAATGAGTGGATAGGCAGACCGAGTCTCGACCAGCAGTGCTCGGTCGCTTGCTGCTTGCCAATCGGTCTCGTTACGACTTCTAACGCAGCTCCGCAGTCCGCATGAAGCAACCGGAAAACATTGGCTTCGTCTCGACCCGCTTCGCCGGGACCGATGGCGTCTCACTGGAGGCGGCGAAATGGGCGGAGGTCCTCTGGCAGAGCGGGCATGTGAGCGCCTGGTATGGCGGCGTGCTCGATCGCGATCCAGCCATGAGCCTGTGCGTGCCAGAGGCCTTCTTCGACCATTCCGAGAACCAGTGGATCAATGCCCAGCTCTGGGGGCGGACCCGTCGGAGTCCCGAGGTCAGCCGCCGTATCCACGAGCTGGCGTTCTATCTGAAGTCGACGCTCTATGCGTTCCGCGCGCGCTTCGATCTTGATGTGCTGATCATCGAGAATGCACTGACCATTCCGATGCACATCCCGCTGGGGGTCGCGATCACCGAGTTCCTGCTCGAGACCGGGATGCCGGCGATCGCCCATCACCACGACTTCATGTGGGAGCGGCAGCGGTTCCAGATCTCCGCGGTCGATGACTATCTTGAGATGGCGTTTCCGCCGCGGGTGCCGCATCTGCAGCATGTGGTGATCAACCAGGCCGCGCGCGAGGAGATTGCCTGGCGCAAGGGCTTGCCCAGCATCCTGGTGCCGAACGTCTTCGACTTCGAGAATCCGCCTGGTCCGCCGGATGCCTATGCGGCCGATGTGCGGCAGGCCTTGGGGCTGCATGACCAGGAGCTGCTGGTGCTGCAGCCGACGCGGATCGTGCCGCGTAAGGGCATCGAGAACGCCATCCATCTGTTGCGGCGGCTCAAGCTGCCGCACGCGCATCTGGTGATCTCACATCACAGCGGCGATGAAGGCTACGAGTACGAGCGCCAGATCCAGCAGCTCGCACAGGATGAGGGTGTCTCGCTCAAGCTCTTCGGCGAGCGCATGGCCGACCGCCGTCAGCTCGATCAGACGGGGCAGAAGGTCTATGTGCTGAGCGACCTCTATCCGCACGCGGACCTGGTGACCTTCCCAAGCCTCTACGAGGGCTTCGGCAATGCCCTGCTGGAGGCCATCTACTTCCGGCTGCCCTTGGTGATCGGTCGCTACAGTGTCTATCAGCGCGATATCGAGCCGAAGGGCTTTCGCTTGCCGGTCATCGATGGGGTGATCGACAAATCCACGGTGGAGCAAACGCGCCAGATCCTGGCCGATCCTACCTATCGCGCCGAGCTGGTCGAGCACAACTATCGCGTGGCGAGCCGCTTCTACAGTTATCGCGTGCTGCGTGACAGCCTGAGCAGCATGATCAATAACGTGCGCAACATGACGGAGTAAGCCATGTTTGTGGTCGAGCGGCGCGTCTATGAGCGCATTCGCGAGCGTCTGGGGCGACTCTATGGGGCGGAGGCGCTACCGGGCCTGATGGACCGGCTGCAGCTGATCATCGACCGCTATGGTGTCGGCGCTGATTGTCCGCCGCAAGCCGCCGGCTGTGCACCTTGGGATCAGACCGACGCGGTGTTGATCAGTTATGCCGATATGGTCTGCGCGAGCCAAGAGGCACCGCTGGCGACGCTGCGAAGATTCCTCGAGCAGCAGGTCGGTGATGCGATCTCCGCCGTCCACCTGCTACCCCTGTTTCCCTACAGCTCCGACGATGGCTTTGCCGTGATCGACTACCGGCAGGTTGATCCAGCCCTTGGCGATTGGCCAGAGGTCAACGCCCTGGCCGAGGAGTACCGGTTGATGCTGGACCTGGTGATCAACCATGTCTCTAGCCAGAGCCGCTGGTTTCGCGCCTATACCAATGGCATGGCGCCGGAGCGTCATTACTTCATCGAGGTCGATCCCAAGACCGATCTCTCCGCCGTGGTGCGGCCGCGCACCTCGGCACTGCTGCGCTCGGTGCAGACGCCCTATGGCGAGCGGCAGGTCTGGGCGACCTTCGGTCATGATCAGATCGACGTCGATTTCAGCAATCCGGATGTGCTCTTCGAGTATCTGGACATCGTGCTGTTCTACGTCCATCACGGCGCCCAGATCATTCGCCTGGATGCGATTGCCTATCTCTGGAAGCAGCTCGGAACGCCCTGCATCCACTTGCCGCAGACCCATGAGGTGGTCAAGCTGCTGCGCGACCTGCTGGCGCTGGTGGCACCGACGGTGCTGTTGGTCACCGAGACCAACGTGCCGCATGCCGAGAACATCAGCTATTTCGGCAACGGTGACGAGGCGCACCTGGTCTACCAGTTCAGTCTGCCGCCGCTGTTGCTGCATGCGATGCATACCGGCAATGGTCGCTATCTGACCGAGTGGGCCGCAGCGCTGGCGCCGCCGCCGCCGGGCTGCACCTACTTCAATTTCACGGCCTCGCACGACGGGATCGGGGTGCGGCCGCTTGAGGGCTTGTTGCCGCAATCCCAGCTCGATGCGCTGGTCAGCGCGATGGAAGAGCGTGGCGGCCTGGTCTCGCGGCGGAGCAATCCCGATGGCTTCGCCACCCCGTATGAGCTCAATATCACCTTCTTCGATGCCGTTGCGGTGCCTGGTGATCAGGATGCCTCGATCCGACGTTTCCTCTGCGCTCAGACGATCGCGCTCAGTCTTCAGGGTGTGCCCGGCATCTACTTCAACAGCCTGCTCGGGGCTTCGAACAACCTCCGTGGAGCCGAGCGCAGTGGCCGAGCACGGACCATCAACCGGCAGAAATGGGCGTTGCCCGAGCTCGAGATGATGCTTGGCGAGGACTCCAGCCATCAGGCGCGGCGGCTCTTGCCTGAGTACCTGCGGCGGCTTAGGATTCGGGCTGCCCAGTCGGCCTTCCATCCAGATGGACGGCAGCGGGTGCTGGAGCTGCCAGCGGGGCTCTTCGGGGTGCACAGGTTAGCCCCCGACAAGCGTCAGTCACTCTGGATGATTGCCAATCTCACTGGTGCCCCCGTTCAGCTAGGCTTTGGGCGCCTTGTGCGGCGGCCGCGCGAGCTGCGTTGGACAGAATTGATTGGAGGATGGCATCAAAGTGGCGAACAACTGCCGAGCCGTTTCGAGCTCGAGCCGTACCAGGTCGCTTGGCTGGTTGCCCAATGATCAAGCCGTTGGCGCGGCCTTGCCGCCCGCGATCGCGGGCCCGTTGATCTGGACTGGTCGGGCATCGGTGATGACGCTGCTAAGCAGACCGATGGCGCTCTGCTGCTTACTGTTGTTGACAGCCTGTGCAGGTGTTGGCGGTTCAGAGGATACGGCAGATCTATTGCACGTGAGCTGCTTGCAGGAGCCGCAGCCGGGCCGTTGTAGTCGGCCCGGCCCAGCCTTCTATTACGACTATCGCAGCGACAGCTGTCGGCCATTCCGGCAGGGGGTTTGCGATGCGCGTTGGCCCTTCCAGTCACTCCGGGATTGTCTGAATGTCTGCGGGGGACGGCCAGCGCCTTAGGCGATTTCTGTCAAAGCTCATACCGCCTTGCTGGTCTTTTCGCTCGCCTTCTTTGTTGCGGCGCCGGCCGCATAGCCCGGCTATGCTCCCGGCGACGCTCCTCGAAGGCAAACGAAAATCCTGCGCAATTCGGTATGAGCTTTTCCGG
The DNA here is from genome assembly GCF_054919635.1 of Halochromatium sp. Taxonomy (NCBI): domain Bacteria; kingdom Pseudomonadati; phylum Pseudomonadota; class Gammaproteobacteria; order Chromatiales; family Chromatiaceae; genus Halochromatium; species Halochromatium sp. The sequence goes on from NZ_JBUDPI010000058.1 coordinate 13,987, forward strand.
CAATCGCCTTAACGCGTTGCCGCGCGAGCCAGCGGTGCCAGGCCGTTGCTGTGCTCGCAAAATCGGCGGGCGCTGATAAGCTTAGTCGTAGCAAACAGGCATTTGGCCCATTGACACGAGGGTCGGTCCATGGCGCGTCATACCGCTTTCGTCCCTGGCTTGTGGGCGGCTATCGACATCCTCCTCTGGGTTCTACTCGGGCTGCTGCCCCCAGCCGCTCTCTCAGCCGAGTCCTGGCAGTCTCGCCTGCAGGGTGGCGCTGAGGTGAGCGTCGATCCCAACACACGTCGCGCAGTCGGCACCATCAACGGTCAGCAACGGCCGCTCTGGGATGGGGTCCATCGGCTTGAAGACGGCTCGACCCTGATCGTGCGGGATGGTCTTGCGGTGCCGA
>NZ_JBUDPI010000059.1:0-14290 GCF_054919635.1 Halochromatium sp.
CAGCTGCGGGAGCTGCGTCGCAACCTGGGCCGAGATCATCTTGCCACCTTGAGTCGCCCCTTCAAGCACATAGCGGATGCCGAGGTAATGCGCCTGGGCCTGCTCCCGAATTGGCTCCCGAGCCTGCTCCGGCGAGCAGTCGGGATGGACCTCCGAGGCCGAGGGTAACGACTGCTGTCCAGTCTGACCGAGCACCGCGGGCAAGGTGACCGACATCAGGCTCGAGTGGCCACTCGGAGCGGTGCCAGACAGGTCGCTGCTTGACGGGGCGAGATGGGGCTCCAGTCGGGCCAGGTCTGCCGCTAGGGCTGGGACGCGCGGCCGATAGGCGGGCAGCTGCTTCGGCTTGGCGTCAGGCTCAGCGGCGGTCAACTGGCTCAGCCAGCGCTCGACCTCGCCGTGGGCGCGCACCAGGCCGCGCAGTGCCGCGACATACTGCTCCAGCGCCAGCTCGGGTTGAATCAGCTGGCGCAAAGCCGGTGTGCGATCGAGTCGGCTGTGCCAAGCTGCGGTGCTGGCCTTGAGCCGCTGGTGGAGGCTTGCGGGCTGGGTCTTGCAAGTCACGCTGGTTCGATATCCTGTGGCTGATGATTGGCGGTGCCTAGCATCCGCCGTTGTCGTACGGCTCGTCGTGCCAGCTGGTCAGCTTGCCTATCGGCGAGCGTGGCAACGGGTTGCCGACTGATTGGGCGAGGTCCGGCGGAAAGACGGCTGCCGAGTAATGGACTTGGGTAGCGGGTTTGGCTCATGGGTGTAGCTAACGGGTCAAGGCTGTCGGCAACCGCATCGCTGCCAGCGTACAATCCCCGTCGATCGCCTATCCACTCAGCCGAGGGAGTCCCCAAGATGGCACTCGTGAGCTCGACCCCAGCATGGCAGGCCCTGCAACAGCACTGGCAGCAGATGCGCTCGGTGCACATGCGCGACCTGTTCGCCGATGATCCAGCGCGCGCCGCGCGGATGACCGCCGACGCGGCCGGTCTGCATTTGGACTTCTCCAAGCATATCGCGACTGAGGAGACGCTGCGGCTGCTCTTCGCGCTGGCCCGTGCGGTTGGGCTGGAGCATTGGCGCGAGCGGATGTTCGCCGGCGAGCACATCAATGTCAGCGAGGACCGTGCGGTGCTGCACACCGCCTTGCGCAATCGTGCCGATGTGCGCACGCTGGTCGACGGTGAGGACGTGATGCCGGCGGTGGACGGGGTGCTGAAGCGGATGCAGGACTTCAGCGACCGGGTGCGCTCGGGCGAGTGGAAAGGACATACCGGCAAGCCCATCACCGATGTGGTCAACATCGGCATTGGGGGCTCGAATCTGGGGCCGAAGATGGTTTGCGAGGCGCTGAAGCCCTATCAATCCGAGCCGTTGCGGCCGCATTTCGTCTCCAACGTCGATGGCACGCACCTGGCCGAGACCCTGCGCGGCCTGAACCCAGAGACGACGCTGTTCATCGTCGCCTCCAAGACCTTCACTACCCTGGAGACCATGACCAATGCGCAGAGTGCTCGGCGCTGGCTGGTCGAGGCCTTGGGTGACGACAAGGCGGTGCGCAATCACTTCGTCGCCGTCTCCACCAATGCCGAGAAGGTCGCCGAGTTCGGCATCGATACCGATCAGATGTTCGAGTTCTGGGATTGGGTCGGCGGCCGCTACTCGCTTTGGTCGGCCATCGGCTTGCCCATCGCCATCGCCATTGGCTTTGATCATTTCGCCGAGCTGCTCGCCGGCGCCCACGAGATGGATGTGCACTTCCGCTCGGCGCCGCTGGAGGAGAATCTGCCGGTCATCCTGGGCCTGCTCGGGGTCTGGTATATCGACTTCGCTGGTGCCAAGACCCATGCCATCCTGCCCTATGACCAGTACCTGCAGTACTTCTCGGCCTATTTCCAGCAGGGTGACATGGAGAGCGACGGTAAGCATGTGACCCGCGATGGGCTGCGCGTCGACTACAGCACCGGCCCGGTGGTCTGGGGCCAGCCCGGCACCGATGGCCAGCATGCGTTCTATCAGCTCATCCATCAGGGCACCGAGCTGATCCCGAGCGATTTCATCGCGCCGATCAAGAGCCACAACCCGCTCGGCAGACATCATGAGCTGCTGATCGCCAATTGCCTGGCACAGACCGAGGCCCTGATGCGTGGGCGCACCTTGCAAGAGGCCAAGGACGAGATGCTGGCCTCTGGACTCTCGGAGGCTGAGGCCGATCGGCTGGCGCCACACCGGCAATTCGATGGCAATCGACCGACCTCGACGATCCTGATGGAGCAGGTCACGCCGCACAGTCTGGGCGCGCTGATCGCGCTCTATGAGCACAAGATCTTCACCCAAGGCATCATTTGGGGTATCAATTCATTTGATCAGTGGGGCGTCGAGCTGGGTAAGAAGCTTGCCAATGTGATCATCGGCGAGCTTGAGGTCGGCGAGGTCACCGAGACGCACGACGCCTCGACCGAGGCCCTGCTGCGCTACTTCTTGGCGCGCCGCTAGCCGGCTGGCTGACTCGCGCTAGCCTCCCTTGATCATCCCATGACGCTTGCTGGTTTTGACTGAACCGAGGACAGGATCGATGACCGAAGAGAGTGATTTCACGTACCTGCGCCATTCGCCGCTGACGACAGGGCTCACTGATGATCAGGTGCAGGAGTTGGCTGGTATCGCCTATTGCCGGCGTCTCGCCGACCAGCAGGTGCTGATTGCCGAGGGCCGCATTGAGGATAGCCTGCACATCATTGCCGAGGGTGCGATCGCGGTGACGCGTGACCTCGGCAAGGGCGAGTTCACCACCATCCATGTGCTTCGCACCGGTGACCTGGCCGGCGAGATGGGCTTCATCAGCGGTCAGCCGCACACGGCAACGCTGCGCTCGCTCGGGCGCACCCAGGTTTGCAGTCTCGAGCGGGAGGCCTTCGAGGGGTTGATCGAGAGAGACCCCTGGCTGGTCTATCGGGTGATGTGCAATATCATCCAGGTCAATCAAGATATCCTGCGACGGATGAATGCGCAGCATGTCGAGCTGACCAAATACGTGCATCGCACCCACGCGGTCTTCTGAGCCGGTTAAGGCGCTTTCGGGGCTCGCTCTCGAGATGGACCGAGCCCCGTCAAGCTAAACCCGCTAAGCGACTGCGATGACACTAGTCGGCTGCTAAGCGAAAGCCAAGTCCGCCGTACTGCTTGTTCGGCAAGAGTCCGTTGCGTGCGGTCGAGCTAACCGACTGCGGTCCGCTATGCCAGGCGCCGCCTCGGATAGAACGGAATCCGGCATGGGTGGGCTGGGCGCAGCGTTGCTCGGTGCCGTCGTAGCCTCCGCTATAGGCCGAGCAGGTCCATTCCCAGACGTTGCCGAGCATGTCGTACAGCCCCCAGGCATTCGGTTGAAACTGTCCGACCGGGGCGGTCTTGGCATAACCGTCGTCACAGTCATGAGGTGGCGAGGCCAAGCCATTCTCCCGCATCGAGGTCTGATCATGCACATTGGCATAGGAGCAGGCCGCATCTGGGGCATCACCCCAGTAGCGCGCCGTCTGGGTGCCGGCTCGGGCGGCGTACTCCCATTCGGCCTCGGTCGGTAAGCGATAGCGCCGCCCGGTCTGCTCGCTCAGCCAGGCAGCATAGGCCATCGCATCCTCCCAGCTGACATTGATCACCGGCCGGTTGTCTCGGCCCCAACCCTCATCGTCGGCGCTGGCGCGACCGGTGGCGCGTGCAAATCGGTCGTATTGTGCAAAGGTGACCTCGTGCTTCGCGATCTTGAAGGCCTCGACGCAGACCTGTTGCGAGCGATTGGCTCGGGCGCCGTCTCTAGCGCTAGGGCTGCTCATCTGGAGGCAGCCCGCGTTGAGAGTGACCATCTCAGGTTCAGCGGCGAAGCGGCGCGCGCGCTCCGTCAGCTGCGCCAGACGCTCCTCAGCCTGCTCTCGATGCCAACAGCCGGTCTCGGCACAGTCCCTCAGGTAGGCCCGATAGGCGGCTTCGGTATCGGCCTGCTCCGCGTCGGCGAAAGCGATTCGATCCAATCTTGCTGTTAGCTGCTCGATCTGCTGCTCAAGCTCGGTGGCGCGGGCGGCTTGCTCGAGGACCCGCCGCGCCAGCGCCGCTTCTCGCTCGGGCGCATCCAGGTTGGCTTGCAAAGCCTCGAGTCGTTGTTCCGCTTGAGCACCATAGCTGCAGGCATGCGTCTCACAGCTGTCCAGATAGCTCTGGTAGGCGGCCGCGTTGTCGGCCCGCAGTGCTTGGCTATAGGCCTCCAAGTCGGCAGCCTTGCGCTGCAGCTGCGCGTTGCGCTCGGCTTGCTCAGCAGACAGTCGCAACCTGGTGATGCGCGCCTCGGCCTGAGCGCGATAGGCACAGCCATGGGGAGCACAGCGGTCCAGATACTGCTGATAGGCAGCTTCGGTATCAGCGCGCTCAGCGCGCGCAAAGGCCGAGCGATCAAGCGCGGACTTTAGGGGCGCAGGCTCGATCTGCTGGAGCCTGGGCTCGAGCCAACGCCAGCCGGCAAGCAGCCAGGGCGTGCCGGTGAGCCACCAGCTGCCGACAATCAGCGCCGCTATCGCTAGTCCAGAGACGGTCAGCCCGAGCCCGAGACGCCGTATCCAGGCCCCGAGTCGTCTCTCGCCGGGTCGGCTGCCGCTCGCGCGCAAGCTCGTTCGCGGCTCTTGACGTCGCGGGGCCTTTGCGCCGTTCCGCCGGGAGGCTGAAGCTGGGGCTGTCTTTGGTCGGCGCATCGTCACGCTCAGTCATCCAGGGTTCGAAGGCAGCGGTGCGCAACCCGGGCCAAGACGTTGCTGGTACAGGCACTATCGCCGTTGGTAATCTGCTCGGCTCGGGATGACGTTGCGAATGCCGCCTCGCGGGTCCGAGACGTCACCCTGATATCGGGGCAGGATGATCACATGCAGATGGTCGATGCTCCGTCCTGCTGCTCTCCCATCATTGTTGCCGATGGTATAGGCGTCAGGCTTGCGGTCGATGAAATCCAGCTGCAGGACGGCTTCAATCTGGTCTTTTGGTCGCTCTCGCAGGTAATCCCGGTTTCGCATCTCTTGATAGAGATCGACCATGTTGGTGGTTTCAATCACATGCTTGACGCCTCGAAGTGCGTCGAAATAGTCGGCCTGTTCTGCATCGTTGAGATCAAAAAGCGACGCGAGATGTCGCTTAGGGATCACCAAGGCGTGTCCGGGATTTGCCGGGTAAGCATCGAAGATGCCAAAAAAGGAGCGGTTGTCAAAGATCCAAGGGTCGGTTTCGCCATTTGCAACTCGGCAAAAATAACAAGCTCGTTGTTCGGAGGTAGTGCTCATCACAGGCTCTGTTCGTCGTGTTTAGGGTGTTGCGTCAGTGGCCTCGGAGATCGGACTCAGCGGGTCAGGCTCCGAGACCTCGCGCAAACGCCATGCGGACATCGCAGCCGCCATCGAGCCGATGCCAAGCACCAGGATCACCAATGCGGTGCCGTAGAGATCGCCGAGCAGTCCAACCAGGCCGCCGGCGAGCATCGCGATGCCGATCACCGTGTTGCTGACGGCGACCATGGAGGCTCGGGTGTCGCTGCTGGCCATGTCGACCAAGTACACCTTGCGGCCGATTCTGACGCCGGCGTGTGCGATGCCGAGCAGTAGAAACAGGATGGCGAAGCCGAGCCCGGTTAGCGCGGGGGCCTGAAACTGGACCAAGGCCCAAGTCAGGATGCCGAGCAGACCGGCGAGGGCGGCCGCGGCCACCATCACCCACCGTGCCGAGCGATCGCTGAACCGGCCCCAGAGTGGCGCGCTGATGCTGTTGGCAAGACCGCTGGCGATGATCAGCAGACCGAGCGAGCCGAGATCGCTGCCGGTATCCTGCTGGGCCAAGAGGACATAGAAGGGCGGGGCGAGCGCGACGCTCAAGAGCGCGGTACGGACCAGCACGAAGTGACGAAATAGCCGATCGGTGCGCAGCAGGCCGATGCTGTCGATCGCTGCGGTGAGGGCGTTACCGCCGCCTTCGGTGGCACCCGGCTGCTCGCGGATCACGACGAAGACAGCCGCGGCTAGGGCGAAGAGCAAGGCTGCGCCGCCGAGGAGGAGCACGAACAGGAGGTCGTCTGTTGCGCCATTGCCGAGCAGTTTGAGGTAGAGGCCGAGAGCGAGCGTCAGTGCGCCGGCGATACCGGCCGAGAGGCCCATCAGGTTACCGCGGCGCGACTTGGAGACCGTCTTGCCGAGCACGTCTTTCGCCGATACCGAGCAGAGTCCACGGGCAAGACTGAAGATGACCAACAGCCCCACAATCGCCCAGCCGGCAACGGCGCCGCTTAGACTGGCCGCTGCCAGTGCCATCAGCGCCAGCGCTAAGGCTGATGCGATTGATCCAATGACCCAGACCCACTTGCGCAGGGGTAATCGGCGAATATAGGCCGCGACCGCAAGCTGGGGCAGCAGCACGCCGGCCTCGCGGATCGGCACCAGGAATCCGACGATGACAGCGGGTGCGCCGAGCCATCCGATGAGCCAGGGCAGCACCAACTTTGCACTGGCCAGCTCGTCCCCAATCTTCGTCATCAGGTTCGCGAGCAGGTAGGCAAAGAAGTTATGTGGCTGGTGATGACAGGATTCGCGCGGGATATCCTTGCAGACACGGGCGTCCTCGTCTCCGGTCACCAGGTCGTAAAGACTGTCGAGGGCGGATTGAGGCCTTTGGGGCACCGTCAAGGGTGGCGTCGGCTCGATGGTCTGGTCATTCATGTGCTTCAATGTCGATCTTTGCTGCGAAAACCATCCTTATCTGCGCAGTTCTAGGCGCTCGTTACTAGGTGCTTGTCATTGGGTGCTTGTCATTGGGCGCTCGGCACGCAGGAACTCCCTTCGCGCGAGGACGGTCGCAGTGTCCAACATCCGAGACTGGTCAGCGGAGGTGCAACCTTGGTCAAGGCCCAAGCCAGTATCGAGATCGAACGATCTCCGGAGTCTGTTTACCGCTTCATCGCCGAAGACTTTGCGCGCAATTATCCGCGCTGGTCGCCGGAGGTCAAAACACTGCAGATCAATACGCAAGGGCCGTTGCGGGTTGGTAGCATCGGGCGCCAGGTCCGCGTCGACCAAGGTCGGCGAACCGAGTCGGTGTTTCGCATCACCGAGATGGAGCCCGCGAAGCGGCTGACCTTTGAGAGTGACTCGCCGAGCTTCCTCGTCGACTACCGATTTGCGCCCCAGGCCGACAAGCGTACCCAGCTCATCTTTACGTTTGAGCTCAGGCGCTTGGACCTGATGATGCGCCCCTTCGAAAAGCTGATCCGACGAGCAGTGCAGCAGGGTGCCCGACGCACCGTTGAGAACCTGAAACAGCTGATCGAGTCCGAGCAAGAGCCAGCGGCGGCTTGACGCTAGGTCTGCTCTCCGGGGCGTGGCAGAGGGATGATCTGCTTGTTTCGATAGACGTTGATTCGATTACGGCCACCGCTCTTCGCCGCATAGAGCGCTTGGTCGGCATGTACGAGGAGTGCATCAAAGCGTGTGTGTTCTTCGGACCGCTGTGCGATACCGAGACTGATGGTCACGCGAAGCGACTGCTCTTCAAAGCTGATCTCCAACGCGGCCACCCGGCGTCGCATGCGCTCAGCCGTCAGGATCAACTCTTTGAAGCTCGCGCCACTGCTTAGGAACAGGAACTCCTCGCCTCCCATGCGATAAACAGCCTCTTGCTGACCCATATCCTGTTTCAGTGTTTCTGCGAACTCGATCAAGACCTTGTCGCCAGCCGCATGGCCATAGGTGTCGTTCACCTGCTTGAAGCGGTCGATGTCGACCATGATCACAGACATCGGCCGCTCTCTATGGCTCTCTTGTTCCCAGGCCTGTTGCATGGCGTCAATGGCAGAGCGGCGATTGGGCAAGCCTGTGAGCTGATCGGTCAGAGAGAGCAGCTCGGCGCGCCGCTGGCTAAGCGCGAGCTGGTTGGCGATGCGACGCATCTCGACACGATCCTTCTGCGACTTGAGCTGCAGGTCGGCAACTCGGCGCACAGCTTGGAGCCGCGCATCTAGCTCCTGCGTCGACATTTCACTCTGCCTGAAGGCGATGTCGATCCCAGACCGAAAGGCCTCGGTGATGTGCTCGCGATCCTCGTCTCCGAACAGCGCCATGAGGTAGATGGAGCGTCCCCATTCGGTCGAGCGAATCAGTCGACAGAGCTTATCGCGCTCCGCGTGCAGATCGTCGCGAGCGTAGTCGTCCATGATGATCAGGTGGGGTCTCATCTCAACCACCAGCCGTAGCATCTCTTTCTGATCCTCAAACACCCACGAGATCACATTGAGCTCAGAAAAGATCGCGTTGAGTGCATGTGACTTACCTGCACTGCTGATGAGCACCACGTTGAGTGCCGAGTCAGCCGCTGAGGGATCTGGCTGCAGGAGCAGTGACTCCGGCGTTTCTCCTGCCTCGCTCGGTTGGCTAGGTCGCAGGCGGCCTTCGGGCGCTGGCAATCGGAGCATGTTCGACCAGTCTTCCCATTCGCTCACGCTCTCTTCAAGCGCCTCGGCGATCTGGGCTGCCGTCATCAGCCCAAAGCGGCGTACTTGCGGCCAGGTCGTCAGGCGCTTCAGGGTGATCTCGACCCCTGCCTTTAGCACTGAATCTGAGAGGCGATAACCGAGATGGAACAACTGGGTGAGCTTGTACTCGGGAGACTTCTCGGCGAAGCCGGATGACTCTGGGCGTTCATGAAAGCGCGCCGCGGTCGCGAGGTCTTCGGCAACCCCGAAGTCCAGCAGCATCTCGAGGGAGAGCTCATTGTGGTCGAAGCCAAACTGATCACGTTCTGCCGCTGTTAGGTTTTCGGGCTCGCTGTCGAGCAGGCTGGCGTATTCCTCTGGATAGATGGTTGCGAAGGCCAGCGAGCCGATCCGCATCATCAAGGCGCAGGAAAAGAGGTTATCCGGTGGCGCTAGGGCGGTCTGCTGCCCGAGCCCCCGGCAGATCAGGGCCATGAGTAGGCATTGCAACCAAAATCTGTTGTAGTCGAATGACTTGCAATGATCGTCGAGGTATTGGTCAATCAGCGAAAAGGCCACCGCTAGCTGGCCGACCGTCTTCATGCCAACCTTGACGATCGCCTCCGAGATCGAGCTCACCTTGGTGAAGGTACCCATGGCGGCGGAGTTGGCCAGTCTCAGTAGGCGTCCGGCTAGGGCAGGGTCGGACTTCACCAGCTGGGATAGCTGCTCGACACTGGTCTGCTCGTCTTCCCAAAGCTCCATGATCGCGAGGGCGACCCCGTTAGGGCTGGGCAGCTTCTGAGCGGCGTTGTCGAGAAGTGTCCTCGGCGAGCTCAACGCAAATCCTCCGGCGGTGGCTTGGATGCTCTAGTGGTCGGCGGCTGCTGCTTGACAGCCCGTCGCTGAGGTGCGTCAGCCGTCGGCGGTTGGAGTGCTTCGACAGCTAATTGATGGCGACGATCTTGTTTGGCGATTAGGGTCAAGCGCGGGTAGTGCGTAGTGCGAGAATAGCGCGAAAGCGCTTCCTTATGGAGGCCGTAGGTCAGTGATGGGGTCCGCCAGTCAGACAACTGAGCGCCGTATCGATCTCGGACAGGAGATCTTGGCTGCTGGTTCGCGTCGGCTTCAGGAATCTGCGCCTGATCCTGCCGTTGGATCACTCGCCTCTCCGTTGGATCATCTGAAAGAGACGCCGCCGTTGCCAGACCACCAGCAGCAAGCCGATCGAGACGATGATCCAGGGCCAATGCGCTACAAGCCAAGGTTGTTTGGGCTCGGGGGTCGTTGGCGAGGCGTCCTGATCTGAGGCCGCTGCGTCGGCGCCCCAGTCGCGACGCCAGTCCGGCGCTGGCCGGCGTGAGCTGGAATCAAAGTCGGCAACCCGCAGCTGCCATTCCGGGGTGCTAGCGCGCTCCCAGTGGCCAGCTTCAACATTCCACCAGTCGATGCTGATGGCAGGCAGTCGGTAGAGGCCAGGCTCTGCGCTGCTGATGGTGATGCGCTCCGTGCGATAACCAGTCACGCCACTTGGCTCGCGCTCGTTCCAGAGTCGTGGCGCATCTTCGCGAACCGCCAGCGGGAAGGGTATGGGGGCAGCGATCGGCGGCAAGTCTTCGGCCCGGAGTCCAACGGCCTTGAGGGTGAGCATGCGCTCGACAACCTGACCTGGCGCCAACCGCACGACGTTTGCACCGGCTTCGCTCAGGCTCAATTGCTTGGCGGGGAGCCAGGCGCTGTCTTGGGTAGTCCCGGCTGGCGGGGGTTGCGCCGGCATGACCTCAAGGGTCAGGGCTGCAGAGCGCAGCTCCTCAGGTCCCGCTGCAGCCGGGCGCCACACTGAGAAGACCGAGGGCGGGATCTCGAGCTGACCAGCACTGCGCGGAAACAGCGCATAGCGACGCTCGTAGACCCAGCGCGCGCTGAGAATACGTCCGCTGCCGTCATTCTGAGTGCTGCCATTGAGCTGGCTGTCATTGAGCTGGCTTTCATTGAGCTGGCTTTCATTAAGCTTGCCGTCATTGCTGACGTCGCCGGTGGTGTAATCGATGCGGCGATCGTCGCTCAAGATCAGCAGCTCGGCTCCGTCGATGCTAGGCGGGATCAGTCGTCCAGGCGGTAGCGGGCCATCCCCAATCACAAGGACGCGCAGCAGGATCTGCTGGCCGACGAACGCCTTGCTGATGGCGGTGTCCGCTTCGACCCGGATCTGGTCGGCCAACGGTGGTGCTTGGGCAGTCGCTCCGAACGGCAGCTCGGCATCGGCTCTCGTCTCAGCGCGAACATCCGGCCCGGCTGCTGTGGCCTGTCCGGGACTCCAGACGAGCGCTATCATGCTGAGGCAGAGGAGGGAGAGCATGGGGGTAGACGGCGCAGCCGTCATCCAACGCGGTTCGGGCTGCCCACCTGCGCCCCAGTCCTGGCCCCAGTCATTGCTCCGGTTCTTGCCCCCCTGCCCACACCTGCCTTTGTCCGAGTCAAGGCTCATGAGCGGGCGGCAGGATCGCGCGTGGGACTCCCTGTGGTGTTGGTTGTGACGGTTGGTGCCAAGGGTCTGCCAAAGGTCGCGGCATAGTCCTCGGTGTAGGGCGCTAGCGTGCGATAGACGTGCTCAGGAACGATGCGCTGCTCGAAGCGCCCAAAGCGCTCGCGGACATGCTGCAGATTGCGGAACAGCTTCATCTCGATGATCGCGCGCGCGAACTCGAGTCCGCGGGGACCCCGATTGCGCTGCAGCCAGGCGATCAGCATCCGGATCGGCTTCGGTGGCTTGCCGGGCGGCTTGGCCAGCATGTGCAGATAGCGGGGCATGCCACGATGGCGATCACCGGCGCTGCTCGCGGGCTGGATCTCTAGCTCAGGGCGTATCAGCTCCAGCAGCGCCTCGCCGCGCTCGCTGCGGGCGAGCACCCATTGCCAGCCGAGCGGGGCGCCCATGTAGCCGATGGTGATGTCGGCCAGGCTGTTGGGATAGTCGAAGCAGGACAGGCAGGCCGAGGGGAAGATACCGTCGAGCTTATCCATCGGGAAATCGATGAAATTGACCTGCTCGATTTGGCCATTCTCGTGGCGCATCTTCAGGCTATAGTCCTGCATGAATTCGTAGTGGACGATGGTCTGCGGCGACTTGGAGATCTGATCCAAGAAGTAGACCAGATCCGGATAGGCGACATTGTCACTGCAGGGGATGCCGATCACATCGAGCTGCTCTAGGCCCAGCTCGGCCTCGAGCTGAGGCTGGGCCGCGCGCAGCATGTGGACCTGGCAGCTGGTGCCGATGAAGGCGAGACGCTTAACGCCACTCGCGCGTACCTCGTCGAGCAGCGCCAGGTTGGGCGACAGGGCGGGCTTGTTGCCGGCACTACCGCGCACCTCATACGGCGTGCGGGCCAGGATCGGGCGCGGCGCGAAGCGGGTGCCGGGCATGGTCGCTGCGGTGATCACTGCCTCCACCTCGCCGTGCTCGAGTAGCCGAGCGCCGACTGTGGTGACGATGCCGGACCACTGCGCGCCCGGCACCGGCGGCTTCATCCGCGCGATCTCCATCTGGCGATAGACGCCGAAGCGCAGCTCGTCGCCGTCCTGACGGTTGCGCCCGAACAGCCGCTGTTCGATGGCCTCGGTTTGATTGCGCACGAAGACGCAGGTGCGCGCCATCTCCGGCTTCAGGAAGCTGTCGCAGAGTCCACAATCGCTGCAGAGCTTGGGGCGTCCGGCGAGGCGCGCATCGCGGCTGAGCAAGGTGGTCTCGCGCAGCCCTTTCGAGGGGCCGTCGCCTAGCAGCTCGGGGTCAAGGTCTTGGAAGGCGGCAGCGGGCTGTCTAGGCATGGCAGAGTGAACCCTTGGTCAGGCGAAGGATGGGAATGGGTGTTGTTGTAACCCTGAGGCGCAAGGTCTGAGTATGCGTTATGTCAGCCTGAGTCGGCATCGGCGGCCGGTTGAGTGATGAGTCCCTGGGCATTGTTGTCTGCCAGGGGGTGCCATCTGCCGACGGCTTCGGCTAGTATTCGCTTCATGTCAGCCGAGCCTGAAAATTCGAATGATCCAGCCCGCGCCGGTGCTCGAGGGCTATTGCTGCGCGCGGGAATGGGCACATTGGGCCTGCTCGAGATCCTCGGGCTGATGCTGATCACCATTGCGACCCTGGTTGCCGGCGGCCAGGAGATCTGGCAGATGGTCCAGGCTCGCGAGGTGACGCTTGCGGATCTGCTGCTGCTGTTCATCTATCTCGAGGTGCTGACGATGGTCGGCATCTATCTCGAATCTGGCGCCTTGCCGGTGCGGATGCCGCTCTATATCGCCATTGTTGCGCTTGCGCGCCATCTGATCATTGGTATGAAGACGATGAGCGATATGCAGCTGATCGCCACCAGTGCAGCGGTGCTGATCTTGGCGCTGGCGGTTCTGGTGACCCGCTACGGTCACGTACAATTCCCCTACCGTTCGGACTCGAAATCGAGCAAGCAGAGCGAGTCCGATTGAGCGATCGGACAGCAAGCGCGTCTTTTGCTTCCTGCGCCTCGATTGGCTACCCCAAGCCCGCTACCCGTTCATTTCTCGTTCCTTTTATCCCGGCAGCGGGACGAGCTGCTCGATGACCAGCTGAGGGCTGCGTAGGCCGCGGTAGTCGTTGACCTCAAGTCGATAAGCAAGCTGCACCTGAGTGGCGCCACGCGGGTGTTGATCAGCGAGGTTGAAGCCGATGGCCTCGAGCGGCGGGCCTTGGGCTGGGCGCACGCGGAGCTTGAGATGACGGTCTTTGAGCAGCCGCGGGGCGCTGATCTCGAACTGACCGTCGAACAGCGGCTCGCTGAAGCCCTTACCCCAAGGTGCCGCGAGACGCAGGGTCTCGGCGGTGGGCAAGGTCAGAAGTGCTGGGCTGAGGGCGCCGTCCGACTGCAGCGTCGGGGTTGCTGGCTCGGGACCGAGCGCCTCACTGACGGCCTCGGTGAAAGCCTGCTTGAAGGGCTCGAGCGCCTCGCGCGGTAGGCTGAGCCCTGCGGCCATCGCGTGTCCGCCAAAACGGGTGATGAGCCCCGGATGGGCATGATCGACGGCGGCCAGACAGTCGCGCAGATGCAGGCCCTCGATTGAGCGTGCCGAGCCCTTGAGCAGGCCGTCGCCGCCGACGGCGAAGGCGATCACCGGGCGCTGGCAGCGCTCGCGCACCCGCGCGGCGAGGATACCGATAACGCCCTCGTGCCAGTCCTCTGCGAACAGGCAGAGGCCGGCTTGAAGCCCTGCTGAGCCTGCGGCTCGAGAGGGCTTCGGGTGACCTGCTGCTGGTCCGTCAATGTGCCTGGCGGTGAGGTCATCGGTATGCCCGGCGTTGGCCTCGGCTGTCCTTGCTTGTGCTGCATCAGCATGCGTTGCATCGAAGTTGCCGGTCTTGGCAGCGAGCGCTGCATCCTGTTCGGCGAGGATCTCGGCCAGCAGGCGCTCGGCGTCGAGGCTCATGCTTTGCGTGAGTGCGCGGCGCTCTTGATTCAGGGCCTGCAGGCGCTGAGCGAGGCGCATGGCCTTGAGGGGCTTGTCGGTGACCAGGCAGGCGATGCCGGCGCTCATGTCTTCTAGGCGTCCCGCGGCATTTAGGCGTGGGGCAGCGGCGAAGGCGAGATCGCGGGCGCTGGCCCGCGTCAGGTCGACGCCAGCGATCTCGAGCAGCGCGCGCAGGCCGGGGCGGCAGTGGCCAGCGCGGATGCGGCGCAGACCCTGCTCGACCAGGATGCGGTTGTTGGCGTCGAGCGTGACCACATCGGCGACGGTGCCAAGCGCGACCAGATCGAGCAGCTCAGCGAGATTGGGCTCTTTGCG